>JBGSPZ010000391.1:0-8792 GCA_041738375.1 Parerythrobacter sp.
CGCCGTCCTCCAGCGTCACGCCCTTCGCATCGAGCGCCGCGACGCGCTTGCCGGTGTGGATCGTTTCCTGCGACAGCTCGCGCCGCAGCGCGGCATCGAAATCGGGCGAGGCGAGCGAATTGTAATGCGATGTGAGTTGCCGGCGATAGGCGGGGAAGCGGACCGAATAGCCGTCCCACCGGGTCTTGCGGAACCCGGCCAGCAATTCGCGCCCGGCGGCGTCGAGATCGTCGTCGAACCAGCTCCAGCGGTGGTTGCCGCCAAGCGCTTCGCCCGCTTCGATCAGCATCACCTTCATTTCGGGATGCCGCCGCCGCAGCGCGAGCGCGATCAGCCCGCCCGCGAGGCCACCCCCGACGATGGCGATTTCGGTCCGTCTGTCGCTGGTGCGCCCGTTCATCGCGCCATGCCCTAGGGGCCAATGCGGGGCAGGGCAATCGCCCAGTGCAAGGCGATCAGTATCCCCTCACCACCATCACTCGGCGTTACATTTCTCGAAGTGCGCGATTGTCGCCTGCTCCACGGCAAGGTCGATCCGGGCGTTGACCTCGGGCGTGTCGGGCTCGTTGCTCAGCTTGTGCTGCAGATCGATCACGCTGGTCTGGATCGCGGCGAAGGCGCGCGCCCAGTCTTCGCTGGCGAATACCCGCAGCACCTGTGCCCGGTCTTCGGCCGACAGGGCAAATATCCCGCGCACCGCACTCGCGGTCAGATCCTTTTGCAGCGCTTCGCGGCTGATCGAAAGGTCCTCGTTGGTGACCACATCCGACACCATGTTGTCGGCGCTGACACCGTTGTTGAGGGTATAGATAAAACGCTGACCGAGCGGCGATCCGAAGAAGTCTGCGGCGCCGCGCGCCTGTTCGCTGGTCAGCTTCCTGGCCAGCAGCTTGTGCAAGGCCGCGCGATATTCGAGATTATCCTGCTGGAACATTTCCCATATGATCGGACGAGCGCCTGCGGTGATAGCGTCGATCATGCCGGGGCATTCGCCCTCCATTGCGATCATCCCCGCCTCGGACCTGAGAACGCCTTCGAATCCGACCTTCATGACGACTTCGAAGCTCGCTTCGTTGAGCGCCTCATCGGTAATGACCGTGGCGAGCTGAAGGTGTTGGTCAACGGCGTCCTGCGCCAAGGCAGGCGCGGTCATCACCAAGGCCGCCAAAACTGCGGCAAACTGGATTCGCATGATTTGTCCCCGAAATTCAGACGCGGTCGATATTGCCGCAGGTCGGGCCTGTGGCAAACACATTTGCGTGGATCACGCGCTCAAGCCCCACCGCAATGCCTGGATCGTCGCTGCGGCGATATGCGTCGTCACGCTGGCGCTGCTGTTTGCGATGGGCCGACCGCCGATCTGCACCTGCGGCACGGTGGAGCTGTGGTATGGCAACATCAATTCATCCGGCAACAGCCAGCATCTGTCGGACTGGTATACGCCCAGCCACATCATCCACGGCATGCTGTTCTTCGGCCTCGCATGGCTGTTGTTCGTCAAGTGGCAGATCGGCGGCGCAGGCGCGGCCCGGTGGGGCTATCCGTTGGCGGTGCTGCTCGAGGCGTCGTGGGAAGTGCTCGAGAACACCCCTTTCGTGATCGACCGCTATCGTTCGGTCACTGTCAACTGGGGCTATTCCGGCGACAGCATCATCAATTCGATGGCCGATATCGGGTGGATGAGCCTCGGCTTCTGGCTCGCCATGCGGTTGCCGGTGAAGGTCACCGTCGCACTCGCGCTGGCGATGGAAGTGCTGACGGCGGTGGTGGTGCGCGACAATCTGACCCTCAATGTCGTGATGCTGGTGTGGCCGCTGGAAGCGATCGCGCAGTGGCAGGGCGCCGGCTGATCGCGCGCTGCGCCGGAACTTGAGCGCGACCGGGCCGTTACACCGGCAAGCATTCCAAAGGATTATCATGCGACTTGCATATTACCCGGCGCTCGCGCTGGGCCTCGCCTCACCCGCGCTCGCGCAGGACAGCCCTCCGGTCGAGACCGAGACCGCCATGCCGCCCATCGGCGAAACTGTGTTCGACGGCGACTGGCTGAGCGTCGGCGTCGGCGCGGCCTATTCGCCGAGTTACGACGGATCGGACGATTACGTCGTCTCGGTGCTGCCGATCGTGCAGGGTTCGTTCGCCGGGGTCGACCTCAACCCGCGCCCTGGCGGACTGGCGCTCGATTTCGTGCCCGACGCCGCGGACGGTCCCGGCTTCGACTTCGGTGTCGCGGCCCGCATCCGGGGCAATCGGGCGAGCGATATCAAGGACCCGGTGGTCGCCAGCCTCGGTGAACTCGACACCGCGATAGAGGTCGGGCCGACCGCCGGGGTCAGCTTCCCGCGTCTGCTCAATCCGTTCGACAGCCTGAGTTTCAACGTCGATGCGCGGTGGGATGTCGCCGGGGCGCACAAGGGCATGGTGATCGATCCCTCGGTGACCTATTTCACCCCGCTCAGTCGCGGCGCGGTCGCGTCGCTTTCGCTCGGTGCGGAATATGCCGACGGCGACTACGCCGATTACTACTACTCGATCGATGCGGCGGACAGCGCGACCAGCGGGCTGGCGCAGTTCGATGCAGGCAGCGGGGTTACCAAAGCGAGCGCGACACTGCTGCTGGGCTACGATCTCGATGGCGACGCGACCAACGGCGGGCTCGCGCTGGTCGGCATCGGGGGCTACTCGCGCATGCTGGGCGATGCCAAGCGCACCCCCTTCACCAGCGTGCGCGGCGATGCCGACCAGTGGTTCGTGGGTGCCGGGATCGGCTACACCTTCTAGGACAGTGGCAAGCTATCTGGCGCGGTATCCTGCCGGAATCTGGTCGGCCGGGCACCACCGCATCGGCTCGCCGAATTCCTCGTGCATGGTGCGGATGCGCGTCGGCGACATGACGTCGACCACGGTCTGCCAATCCTCGATCAACAGGCCTTCGCGGATGCGCGAAACTTTGCCTAAGGCATCGAGGAAGTTCTCGTCCTCGGTGCCGGGCCGCCCGCCGCGCATCAGGCCGAAGCGCTTCCCGTCGTAGAACACCACCTCGAAGCCCGGATTGCTGCATGAATTGCCCTCCGTGACGTAGTGGCCGGGCACGATGTTGAGCGGGCCGACGGGTTGCTGGCCGCTCGCCTGTTGGCTCGAAGCAGCGCCGGCAACACCCGAGCATTGCGCCTTGAGCGATCGGATCGCGGCGGACGATCCGCCGAGCGATAGCGGGGTGAGGCTTTGCCACTCACCGCCCCCGTCGCCGCTGGCGATCACGCCGAGCATGTCGTCCTTGCCCGACATCAGCGAGAGCACCACCTCGTCGACTTCGCCACTGAAATCGTTGCGCCCCGGCTCTTGCATCAGCTGCTGGTTGCCGTCGATATTGTCGGTGTAGCCGGTGAAGGTCATCATCAGCGGTTGGCCTGCTTGCGGCGGCACCATTGCGCTGCCCGGGACCACTGTCATATAGATCCCGCCGCCGGGGATGCAGCGCAGGCCCACGGCGGTGATTTCCGGATGTTCGACGACTGCCGCTATGGCCCCGTCGCCTTGCCCCGCAAATTGCCAGCGCGCGGTATGTTGCGGCGGCTCGACATAGGGATTTGCTTCCATCCTCCGCTGGTCGGCGGCATAGTCCGCATCGGTCCAGCGATAGGTCTTGACCGTGGTCCACTTCGATCCGTTCCACGCCAGCGTCTGGATGCAGACCTCCGCCCCGCTGCCGCCGCAGACACTGCCGTGGACCGACAGGGCGAGGCCGGTCTTGCCGCCGCCGAGATTGGCCGTTTCCCACGATCGCACATTGTCCTCGAAGATATTGGTCAGCCCGCGCCGTCCCGAACCGAGGATCACCGTGGTGCAACCGGCAGTACCGCAATAGGCTGTGCCGCTCTCGGGCGCGTTTTCGGAATATCGCAGGATTTCTGGCATCTGGCAGTCCCACGCGCCGTAATCGATCACCCAGTCGGGCTTGCCGTCGCCGGTGACTTCGGTCTGGGTGGCAAAGCGCGTTTTGTCGGGCACGAACTTGCCCCCGCCATTGCGGCACTGGCTCTTGAACTCGTTATAGATCTGGCGAACCTCTGCCGGCCAGGAGGCGGAATTGTCCTGCGGCGCTGTCTGGGCCTGGGCCGACAGTGCGACCCCGGCAATTGCGGCCAGAACCAAACCCGTGCGCATCATCCGCATCTCTCCCCCAACAGTGGGCCGCGGGGATCGAATCGCCGCGTTGCCCGGAAAAATCTTGCGATACGGGGAGGTTGCCGCCGGGCGGACCGAGTCGCAAGAGGGAATTTGCCCGGTGTGCCAAGACTTGCGCACGCGCGGCCCGACGGGCATCACCGAAGCCGACAACAGGGAGAATTGCCACATGCGCCTGCCCAGCCTGCTCGCCGCCACCGCGCTTGCCGCCATCGCCAGCCCCGCGATGGCCGACACCACCATCATCCACGCCGGGGCGGTCATCACCGATGCCGCGAGCAATCCGACCGGCCCGGCGACCATCACCGTCACCGACGGGCGGATCGTCAGCATCGTCGATGGCTACCAGCCGACGCCCGAGGGTGCCGCTACGGTCGATCTGCTCGAGCATACCGTGCTCCCGGGACTGATCGACCTCCACGTCCACCTGACCGGCGATCCGGGCGGCGATTTCTGGAAGGAAGCGACCGAGCCGGATGAATGGGGCGTGGTGCTCGGGGCGAAGAATGCGCGGCTGACCGTGCTCGCCGGCTTCACCACCGTGCGCGAGGCCGGCAGTGCGCAGCACACGGCGTTTTCGCTTCGCCGTGCCACCGCCGAAGGGCTGATGCCGGGGCCGCGCATCATTGCCGCCGGTCCGGCGCTGGCGATCGTCGGCGGGCATGGCGATACCAACGGGTTCCGACCCGAGGTCAACGCGGTGCTCGACACCGGCTACACCTGCACCGGCCCGGTGGAGTGTGCGGAAAAGGTCCGCCTCGCCAGCCAGAACGGGGCGGATGTGATCAAGATCACCGCCACCGGCGGCGTGCTCAGCCAGCAGGGCCGCGGGCTCGAAGCGCATTTCACCGATGCCGAGATGAAGAGCATCGCCGACACCGCCCATTCGCTCGGCCTCAAGGTCATGGCGCATGCGCATGGCGCGCGCGGGATCGAAGCGGCGGCCAGGGCCGGGATCGATACGGTCGATCACGGCACTTACCTCGACGAGGCCGCCGCCAAGGCGATGCGCGACAATGGCACCGTGCTGGTACCAACGCTGATGGCGCTGCAGGGCGTGTCCGAGGGGCTGGGCAAGGGCGTCTATACCCCGGTGGTCGAGGCCAAGATCCGCGCGGTGCAGCCGCTGATGGCGACGCTGGTCTCGCGCGCTCGGGCAAACGGCGTGACGATCGCCTTCGGCACCGACTCGGGCGTATACGAGCATGGCCGCAATGCGGAGGAGTTTGCGCTAATGAAGGCGCAGGGCATGACCGACCGCGAGGCACTGGCCAGCGCGACCACCGTGGCCGCCAAGGTGCTCTCGCTGGAGAACGAAATCGGCAAGCTCGCCCCCGGCTATTCGGCCGACATCATCGCGGTAAAGGGCAATCCGCTGACCGATGTGACGGTGCTGGAAAAGGTCGACTGGGTGATGGCACGCGGGCGGGTGATGGAGTGAGGCGGCTTCCGCACCGGACTTGCTTCGATAGACTGCGAACTCAGGGCGTCGAGTTCCGGCTGTACTGCCGCGACCTGTGACGAATTCTGAATGAAAAGCCCGCGCTGCCGGAACCCGCGTTACTCGTAAGCGTATGAATTTCTGTTTGAGAATTCAGGAGTCGCTTCGATGTTGCAGGCAATTCGTTCCGCAATCGCAAAATCGCTCGCCACGCTTGTCGGCGCGGGCTTCCTCCTCGTCGCCCAGCCGGGCGCGGCACAGACCGTCACGGCAGTGCCTAGCACGATCAAGACGCAGTACAATATCACCTCACCGTGGTATACCAAGTACGTCGACGCCTGGGGCGTGCCAGTGCTCGGCTCGGCCAATGTCAGCAATGCCGCGCTGCTCAAGGCGCGCGCCAATATGCAGAACACGCTGCGCACCTATCCCTACTGGCCGGTGTCCGAGCTGCAGGCAAAGAAGGTCCGCGTGGTGATCGTCGCGCGCAACGAAAAGATGAGCAGTATCCCGGAAGTGAACGCGATGTTCGGCACCTCGCTCGACACGCGGTACTGGGGCGGCTTCGGCGCAACCACCTCGCTCCCGATCACCGCCGGGACTGAAGCCAACCTGATCGACAATTACGGCAGCGAGAACGTGTTCGTGCACGAATTCGGCCACACGATCATGGACATGGCGATCTCGATCATCGATCCCAATTTCAACACCGAGCTGACCGCAGCCTACAACAATGCGAAGAGCAAGAACCTCTGGGCCAACACTTACGCCATTTCGACCCGCAGCGAATACTGGGCGGAAGGCATGCAGTCCTACTTCTCGGTGAACTACAACGGACCTACCGGCGGGGACGGGGTGCACAACCAGGTCAACACCCGGTCCGAACTGCAGACCTACGACCCGATGCTCTACACCCTGCTCAACCGGGTCTATCAGGGCCAGCCGCTGCTCAATTGAGCCATTTCTCCAATTCAGGCGGGTGAGCGGTGCGAACGAAACCAGCTCCACGCTACTCACCCGCCTGTCGATGACTTCGCGCCGTTGGTCGACGACGGGGCGAACTGCGGATGGGTGCCCGCTAGCGCGAGCGGGCAATTCAGGCTGGCGTCATCATGGCATGGCCACGCCCGCCGCAATCAGAACGGGGAACACTCATGAAATCGATCCGACTTGCCTTGCTGGCAACCGCTGCCGCATTCGCCTTGCCCGCCGCTCCGGCGCTGGCCGACAACCATGCGGAACCAGCGACCGAGGAAGCCGCAGCCAAGAGCGAGCACGACAAACTCCACACATTGTTCGCCGAATCCGATGCGCGCGGGCTCGAGATAAACCCGATCGGGCGATTGTTCCGCGGCGACGACAAGGATGCGGGCAAACTCGGCGACTTCCTGACCGACAGCAATTTCTACGCCAACCGGCTCGACACCCAGCTCAACCTCGCGAAACTAGAGCTGGTCGACCGCTCCAAGCTGAGCGAGACCGACCAGCTTGCCTACGATGTGTTCAAATACACCCAGGAATCGGCCCTGCGCGGCCAGACCGATGAAATCCGCGCGCTGACCGAGGTGCGTCCGATCAACCACTTCTTCGGCTTCCACACCTTCTACCCCAACTTCGCCAGCGGCGACAGCGCGGCGCAGTTCAAGACGGTCGCGAATTACGAAGACAATCTGTCGCGCCACGACGACTACATCGTGATTTCCGACCGGGCGATCGCACGTTCGCGCGAAGGGATGAAGAGCGGCGTGCTCGAAACCAGCCTGACCATCGGCATCGTGGTCAAGCAGCTCGACACGCTGCTGGAAACGCCGATCGAGGATTCGCAGTTCATGAAGCCGGTGAAGAACTTCCCGGAGAATTTCTCGGCAGAAGACAAGGCGAGGCTGACCGCCGCCTATGAAGCCAAGACCGAAGAAATCTACGCCGCGCACACCCGCGTGCGTGATTTCCTGCGCGACGAGTACCTGCCGGTCGCCCGCACCAGCGTGGGGCTCAGCGAGATGAAGGGCGGCGCGGAACTCTACAGCCAGCTGATCGAGCAGACGACCACGCTCACGCTGACCGCCGACTACCTGCACAATCTCGGCCTGAGCGAAGTCGCGCGGATCAAGGGCGGGCTGGAGCAGATCAAGGACGAAGTCGGGTTCAAGGGCACGCTCAACGAGTTCTTCGACTACGTCCGCACCGATCCCAAATTCGCGCCGGAAAGCCGCCAGGCGTTGACCGACGACTATTACCGCATCGGCAAGGAAGTCGACGCCAAGATCGGCGAGTATTTCTCGGTGCTTCCCAAGACCCCGCTGAAGATCGAACCCTACGACGAATCGATCGAGCAGTTCCAGGCGGGCGGATCCTACCAGCAGGGATCACCCGACGGATCGCGTCCGGGGACGTTCTATTTCAACGCTTACGACCTGCCCAGCCGCCTCACCACGGGCAATGTCACGCTGTACCTGCACGAAGGCGCGCCGGGGCATCACTTCCAGATCAGCCTGGCGTAGGAAAATGCCGATCTTCCCGCCTTCATGCGGTTCGGCGGCAACACCGCCTATGTCGAGGGCTGGGCGCTCTATTCGGAGACGCTGGGCAACGAGATGGGGTTCTACAAGGATCCGTGGAACCGCTACGGCACGCTGCAGGACGAACAGCTGCGCGCAATGCGGCTGGTGGTCGACACCGGCATCCACGCCAAGGGCTGGACCCGCGAGCAGGCGATCGACTTCATGCTGGAAAACAGCGGCATGACCCGGACCGAAGTGGTCGCCGAGGTGGAACGCTACATCGCGATCCCCTCGCAGGCGCTCGCCTACAAGGTCGGCGCGCTCAAGATCCAGGAACTGCGCAAGCGGGCCGAGGATGCGCTGGGGCCGAAGTTCAGCCTGCCCGCGTTCCACGACCAGGTGCTCAACACCGGCGCATTGCCGCTGCCGGTGCTGGAGGCGAAGATCGACCGCTGGATCGCGAGTCAGCAATAGGCCCTTCTGGCGCTACTGCTCCAGCGCCTCGAAAGCGCCGACAATCCAGCGCCGCACGGCCCTCATGGTCGGGTCGCGCTGGCTGTCGCGGTGGAACGCCAGCCAGACAGCGCGCTGCGGAAAGCCCGCGAACGGTATCTCCATCAGCGCGTGCCGGCGGGCAAGATAGCGCGGCAAGGGCGCAATGC
>JBGSPZ010000038.1:0-3276 GCA_041738375.1 Parerythrobacter sp.
CCGAGACCAGCCGCTCGGCGGTCTCGGTGCGGACGCGCATTGGCACTGCCGCCGGTGCGCGACCGGGGCGCGAAAGTTCGACCCGGCGCGTGGCAAGGTCGCAGCGGAGCGAGAATTCGACCAGGTTTGCAGGCGAGACGAACTGGGCAAGGCTTCCGCCCGCTTCCCGGTCGAAGGTCCAGTCCCCCGGCGTCTGCGGGGCATCGAGGAAATTGGCGTAGTCCGGCTCCTCCACCACTGGCGGGGGGGTGTAGATTTGGGTGGGGCGCGGCGTCGGCACGGTGTTTACCGGTGCGGGTTTGGGCGCTGGCGTGCAGCTCGCGGCGAGAAGCGAGGCGGAGGCAGCCAGGAGGCGAAATGGAGTTCGGGCGGTCATACAGTGGTACAAACGTCGATCACGCGCCGAATATCCGGCGTGGCAGGAAAATCGAGCAATTTGTCGAGTGTCGGCCCGACCAGGGTGAAGGTCGTCCCCGCAGCCGCCATCGAGCCGAGGATCGGTTGCTGCGGACTGACCTGCGCGGTCATCGTCGGCAGTTCGCTCGGCGCAGCGACCATCGGCAGGATGAAGCGCTGACCGCCGGCGATGATCGAATATTCCTCGCCGGGTTGCACTGTGCCCGCCATCTCGACGATCACTTGCTTGTTTACCCGATCGCAGCGCAGCGTGAGGCGCGGCTCGCTGTCGGCCCCGGTAAAGGTCACCGCCGTGAGGATCCCCTCGTCCTTGAGCGACCAAGCACCCTGCGCGGTTTCTGCCTGCGGTGCTGCGGCGGCCGGTGCCGGTGTGGCGGCAGCCTCTGTGGGCGCCTGCTCGCTTGCCTGCTGACCACAGGCGGCAAGCGGGAGAGCGGCGATGAGGAGCAGTCTTCGAGACATGGGAATCGGTCGGGCTCCATTCAGCTGGGTTCTTGGCAAAAGGTGCCTCGCCCTTCTATCGGCCACACCATGCTGCGCAAGACACGTCTCGACCAATTGCTCGTCCAGCGCGGCCTTGCGGAGAGCCGCACCCGTGCGCAGGCACTGGTCGCGGCAGGGCTCGTGTTCAGCAGCGAGACCAAGCTGCTGAAGCCGGGGCACGCCTTGCCGGAGGACGTGCAGCTGGAGGTCCGGGGCCGCGATCATCCATGGGTCAGCCGGGGCGGGATCAAGCTGGCGCGTGCGCTCGATGCGTTCGGGCTCGACCCCACGGGAGCAACCGTGATGGATGTCGGGAGCTCGACCGGCGGATTTACCGACGTGCTGCTGACGCATGGCGCGGCGCATGTCATCGCGGTAGACAGCGGGACGCGGCAGCTGGCGGAAAAACTGCGGCGCGATGCGCGAGTGACTGTGCTGGAACAGACCAATGCGCGGGCGCTGACCTGCGCAATGATCGGGCGGCCATACAGCTGGGTTGTATGCGACGCTTCGTTCATCAGTCTTGCCAAGGTGCTAGAAACGCCGCTGCGCCTGGCCGAGCCGGATTGCCGATTGGTCGCGCTGATCAAGCCGCAATTCGAGGTTGGTCGAGCGGATTTGGGCAAGAGTGGGGTGGTGCGCGACCCGGAGCTTCATGCGAAGGTGTGCGGCGAGGTGCGCGGCTGGCTGGAGCGCGAAGGCTGGGACATTCAGGGCATCGTCGAAAGCCCGATCACCGGACCCGAAGGCAATGTCGAATTCCTGATCTCGGCGCAGCGGGGGAACATTACAGCGTGAACCGTCTTCCCGCTAATGGACAAGCCGTTCGCCGCCATTGCCGCACGGGCGGTGCCTCGCCATGGTCGCATCTTCGCGAATCGGACCGGGAGAAGTCATGAACGTCCTCGCCTCCAAAGGGCAATTGCGCGCCAGTGTGATCCGCTGGGCGCTGTTCACCGTCCCGACCTGCGTGCTGCTCGGCTTCCTCGCCGGCCAGATGGGCGGCCCGGAAAGCGTCTGGTTCCAGAGCCTCGAAAAGCCGGCGATCTTTCCCGATCCCAAATGGTTCGGCATCGTCTGGACGGTGCTCTACGCGATGATGGGTTTCGCGCTGGCGCTGGTCTGCGCGGCGTGGGGGGCGCGCGGGCGGACGCTGGCCATCGGGCTGTTCGCGTTGCAGTTCATCATCAACCTCAGCTGGACTCCGGTGTTTTTCGGCGCTTACCAGATGATGGGCGGGCTGGTCGTGCTCGGCACGCTGGCGGCGGCGCTGATCGCGACGATTGTGATGTTCTGGCGGGTGCGGACGCTCGCGGGGGCGCTGCTACTTCCCTATTTGGCGTGGGTGTGCTTCGCTTCGGTGCTCAACTACCAGTTCCTCCAGCTCAACCCCGATGCGGACGGGGTCGAGCCGACCCAGCAGGTCCAGCGGATCGAGTTTTGAGCGCTTGCTTTTGTGCACGCCATCCGGCGTGCGATTTCCTCGCTCCCGCGACCTGAAGGTCGCTTCGCTGCGGGCGGCCCGTCGCGCCTATGGCTGCCGCGACCAGGAGGAACTCCCGGAGCCGTCGCTTGAGGCTGGACAAAAACCGCATCCCGCCCCACTTGAGCGGTATGCAAAGCCAGAACCCCCTGATCGCCGACTTCGTCAAACTCGCCAACAGCGCGGCGGGCACCTTTGCCGGGATGACCCGCGAAGCCCGCGAAGGCGCGCGCGAACGGGTCAAGGAAGCGATGGGCGGGATGGACTTTGTCACCCGCGAAGAGTTCGACGCGGTGAAAGCCATGGCCAGCAAGGCGCGGGAAGAGAACGAGAAGCTCAGCGAACGGCTTGCGGCGCTGGAGACAAAGCTCGCTTCAAAGTAGGATTGGTGCGCGATGAACTTGCGCTCCCCCGCCATTCTCGTTGCCGCCCGACCCCATGGCGAGACGGCGGTGATCGTCCGCATGCTGACCGAGGAGCATGGGCTGGTTGCGGGTTACGTCGCGGGCGGGCGCGGGCGCAATTTGCGCCCGGTGGTGATCCCGGGCAATCTGGTCGAAGTCGAACTCCGGTCCAAATCCGATAGCCAATTGCCCTTCGCGCGGCTCGAACTGGTGCAGAGCCGCGGTCCGTGGCTCGGCGAACCGCTCCCCGCCGCCGCGATCGGCTGGGCGACCGCGCTTACCGCCACCACCTTGCCCGAACGGAATGCCTATCCCTCGCTTTATGTCGCGCTGGGCGCTTTGCTTGACGCGGTGTGCAACGCCGGCTCGGCGCGCGAATGGCTGCGCGGGATGATCGCCTACGAGGCGCTGCTGCTGCGCGAGCTGGGATATGGTGGCGCGGTGCCCGCTGCCGAAGCGGAGCTTGCGCCGCTGCTGGAAATCTTTGCC
>JBGSPZ010000047.1:0-3155 GCA_041738375.1 Parerythrobacter sp.
CGGTCGCCGATCACGTCATGCGCGCCCGGTTGGCGTACATCGAGCGGGGGGTGGCAGTCGACCGTGATCCCTGCCTCCGCAAGTTCGATCCCCAAAGCCTCTGCATTAACCCGCGCGGCCTCGATCGCGCTTGCGGGTGCAAGGCGGTAAAGGCGGTCGAATGCCTCGCCCGCAGGAAAGCCCGACCAGTGCGGCGGCCGCAAGCGCGCCACCCGGCCGCCTTCCTGATCGATCGAGATGAGCAGCCGCTCACGCCCGTGTATTGTGCGCAGATCGTCGGTCAGCGCCCGCAGCTGGTCCGGAGTATCGCAGTTCCGTCCGAACAGGATATAGCCCGCCGGGTCCGCCTCGGTGAAGAAGGCGCGCTCATCGGCAGACAAGGTCGTACCGGCAATCCCGAAGATGGCGGGCGTCATGGGGCCGAGCGTCGCACCTCGATGCGGGCGAAGCAAGCGGGCCTGCCTCGCGCATGTGGAAAATCAGGCGGCGCGACTACGGCTTGACCTGGCAGGCGATTCCTTCGGCCTTCAGCGCATTGCACAATGCGCGCGCCGAGGCGAGATCGCCCCCCACCGCCTGGAGCCGGTAAACCGTGCTGCCATCGACCTGTGCCTGTTCGACGCGGTGCCGCACACCGGTCAACTTGGCGCTCTTCCGGCTCAGGTTGGCCCATCCGGCTTCGGCACTCTCGCGCGAAGAGAACGCGCCCACCTGGACGCCGACCCCGCCCGCAGAAGCTGCCTGTGTGGCAGCGGCCGATGGCTTTCCGGTCGTGCTGACCGCCGCATCGATGCTCGGCTTGGGTGCAGCATCGTCTGCCAAGCGGCCTTCGCGGGTTTCGCCTTCGCCCACCGCCGGGGCGACATTGCCGGTGCCCTCGAACTGCTTGCCCCCGGCGTCGTCAGGCCGTTCCTTGATCGGGCCTGCGGGGGCTTCGATGGTGCTCCCGTCGGCGACCAGCTCGGGATCGGGGCTGCGATTGTTGAACAGCCAGAAGCCGACCGCACCGAGGCCGATCACGAGCAGGCCGAACATGGCGATACCGATCAACCTCCCGGTATCGTAGCCGCCCTCTTCCTCCTCCTCGTAATCGGAATCGAGCCACGGCAGGCTTTCCTCGTCATCGGCGAGTTCGAGTTCCTGCTCCACCACGTCATCCGCAGCATCACCGTCATTGCGTCCGTCGATCATGGTCATGACCTACATCTCCTCCACGGCATCGACCCCGAGAAGGGCGAGCCCGTTCCGGATAACCTGCCCTATCTGCGTCACGAGGAAAAGCCTTGCACCCGTCAATTCCGCATCCTGTGTCAGGATGACCCGCTTCGAAGGGTCGTCGTTCCCGAGGTTCCAGAACGCATGGAATGCGCCTGCCAGCTCATAAAGGTAGAACGCGATCCGATGCGGCTCGCGCGCCTTGGCGGCAGCTTCCACGATACGTGGGAATTGCGCGGCTTCCTTGACCAGCGCCAGTTCCTCTGCGCCGAGGCGATCGAGCCAGGTATCCGACGGGCCAAGCCCTTCCGCCGCCGCCTTGCGCAGGGTCGAATGAATGCGCGCATGGGCATATTGGACGTAGAACACCGGATTGTCCTTCGAAGCCTCGACCACCTTGGCGAAGTCGAAATCCATCTGCGCTTCGGGCTTGCGGGTCAGCATGGTGAAGCGGACCACGTCCTTGCCCACTTCGTCGACCATATCGGCGATGGTGATGAAATTGCCCGAGCGTTTGGACATCTTCACCGGCTCGCCCGCGCGCATCAGCTGGACCATCTGCACCAGCTTGACGTCGAACGGGATCGGCTTGCCCTCGCCTTCGGACAGCGCGGCGACGGCTGCCTTGATCCGCTTGACCGTGCCGGAATGGTCCGCGCCCCAGATGTCGATCAATGCATCGGCGTTCTCGGCCTTCTGCATGTGATAGGCGAGGTCCGCGCCGAAATAGGTCCAGCTGCCGTCGGACTTCCTGATCGGGCGGTCCTGGTCGTCACCGAACTGGGTCGAGCGGAACAGCGGCAGCTCGACCGGCTCCCAGTCTTCCGGGGTCTTTCCTTTGGGCGCCTCGAGCACGCCGTCATAGACCAGATCGTGCTGCCTCAGCCACGCCTCGGCGGCTTCGGGCTTGCCTGCGGCTTGCAGCGCGGCTTCGGACGAGAACAGGTCGTGGTGGATCCCGAGCAGAGCAAGGTCCGACTTGATCAGCTCCATCATCTGCTCGACCGCTTCGGCGCGGAAGACCGGCAGCCACTCGTCCTCGGGCCGGTCGCGGTAGCGCTCGCCCAGTTCCTCCGCGAGATGCTGGCCGACCGGGATCAGATAGTCGCCCGGATAAAGCCCTTCCGGAATCGCGCCGATATCCCCGCCCAGCGCTTCAAGGTAGCGCAGGTAGGCCGAACGGGCGAGCACATCGACCTGGCCGCCGGCATCGTTGACGTAATACTCGCGGGTGACCGCATAGCCGACATGTTCGAGCAATGCGGCCAGCGCATCGCCGACGACCGCGCCGCGGCAATGGCCCATATGCATCGGCCCCGTCGGGTTGGCCGAGACGTATTCGACATTGACCCGCGATCCGCCGCCGATGGCCGAACGCCCGTAGTCTTTACCCAGCGAGGCGATCGCCGCGAGTTCCTGCAACCACACCGTCTTGGCCAGCCGAAGGTTGATAAAGCCCGGCCCGGCGATTTCCGCGCTTTCGACCGATGCATCCGCGACAAGCTTATCGATCAGCTTGCCTGCCAGTTCGCGCGGGTTGGTCGCTGCCGGCTTGGCCAGCACCATGGCGGCGTTGGTCGCCAGATCGCCGTGCGACGGATCGCGCGGCGGCTCGACCGTTACATTCGCGCGCGAAACGCCTTGCGTCATTGCGCCCTCGGCCTCGAGCGCATCGAGCATGGCATGGATCTTCGCTGCGAAACCGGCGTGCAGAGTGGTGTTATCGGACATGCAGGCGCGCCTAGCCGAATTGGCCGGAATCGCAAGCGCGCAGCGGGCCAGCCCCGCTTGGCGCTTCGCCTAGCGCGTGGCGTTGTAGGCCAGCTGGTCTTCGGTCAGCTGGAAACCGATGAGCAGTTCGAAAGTCGCCCGGTCGAGCGCGGCGCGAACCTGCGGATCGGCCAGCGGGTCGAGCGCTGCATCGGGGTCGCCGGGTTTGC
>JBGSPZ010000112.1:0-2333 GCA_041738375.1 Parerythrobacter sp.
GCGGGCCAAGCGCGTCATCCTCCTCGGGCGGGATATCGACGCAGATCACCCCGTCGACGCCGGCGGCCTCGCACTTGTCGGCAAACCATTGCGCCCCGCGCCGCACCATCGGGTTGGCATAGCCCATCAGCACCAGCGGCACGTCCGGATGCCGCGCACGGAAGGCGTGGGCGAGAGCGAAGACATCGGCCGTGGTCGTCCCCTTGCCGAGTGAGCGCAGATTCGCTTCCTGGATCGCAGGACCATCGGCCATCGGATCGGTGAAGGGCATCCCCAGCTCGATCACATCCGCACCGCCCGCAACCAGCGCGTCGAGATTGGCCGCCGTGTCGCCATCGCCGGCAGTTATGAAGCAGATGAGCGCAGGGTGGGGGGCGCTGAAGGCGGTGGAGAGGCGAGTCATAAAGCCCTCTCCCCTTCAGGGGAGAGGGTTGGGAGAGGGGGACGAGATGCCAATTTCGCAATCACTTCACCCAATCGTACCAAAACACCCTCAATATTCGTCATCACATCCTTATTGGTAAAGCGGATCACCTGATACCCCTTGCTCTCGAGAAATCGCGTTCGCCTCGTGTCATAGGCTTGCTGTTCGGCATGCGTATCGCCGTCGAGTTCAATCACCAGCTTCGGATTGTTGGCCGCGAAATCGACTATGTAGCGATGCGCATCGTCTTGAATCACTTTCTGCCGTCGGAATTTGACTTCGCCGAATCGCTTGGCCCGAAGTTCCAGCCACAGTCGCGTCTCGGGTTCGGTCATTTCCTTGCGCATGGCCTTGGCGCGGCGGGTCAGATCGAGGTCACGCATTGTCGCGCTTGGGCCCCTCTCCCAACCCTCTCCCCTGAAGGGGAGAGGGCTTTTGGGGTATCCACCACGCATGAAACATAAGAGCAACTGACAGGCAGAGTGCGACCAGCGCCAAGATCCAGAACGGCAGATCGCCCTGGAATGAATTTGGCCAGATACAATCGGCTACACAGTTTTCTGGAGCGATGACTCCGAACTCACTGGCCATAGTCACCGTGTCATTAGAGGACCACGCTATGGCCCATCCAAGCGAAAGGTGATGTGCCACGAAGAAACTGGCCGCTGCGACGATTACCAAGAATATTGCAACCAAAAGCCGCCTATCCCGCTTCACACCTCCACTCCCGCCATCTCCAAGCACTACGCGTCACCCCGGACCCGACCCGGGGTCCCGCTGCTTTCTGCGCCACGCCCGAGAGAAGCGGGATCCCGGGTCAAGCCCGGGATGACGGGGGCGGGGTGGGGCTTGGAGAAGGCGGACGAGAGGCGGGTCATCCTTCCTCTTCCAAATCGAAGGGCTGCCGATCGGGCAAACTCGTCCCGCACCATGGGCAAAAGTTGATTGTGATCACTCCGCCACCGGCTTCGTTGAGAATGATGAGTCCATAACTTCCATCGCGCTCACTTCGGTGCATCATGCAGTCAGGGCAGTCGAAACGGTCTGGATGATCTTCGCAAGTCGACTCAGCATGATACTGCATCATCTCGCAGCAATGCTTCGTCACATCTCCACTCCCAGCTTCTCGGCCACGGTGAAGATGTCCTTGTCTCCCCGTCCGCACAGGTTGGCGAGGATGATCGCATCGCGGTCCATTTCCTTCGCCACCTTGGTCACCGCCGCAATCGCATGGCTCGGTTCAAGCGCCGGGATGATGCCTTCGGTGCGGCATAGCAGCTGGAAGGCGTCCAGCGCCTCGTCGTCGGTCACGGCGGTGTATTCGACGCGGCCCATGTCTTTCAGCCAGGCGTGTTCGGGGCCGATGCCGGGATAGTCGAGCCCTGCGCTGATCGAGTGGCCTTCGGTGATCTGGCCGTCCTCGTCCTGCAGCAGATAGGTCTTGTTGCCGTGGAGCACGCCGGGGAAGCCGCCGAGCAGGCTGGCCGCGTGCTGGTCGCCGTCGAGGCCGTAGCCCGCCGCCTCGACCCCGAGCATTTTCACATCGGGATCGTCGAGGAAGGGGTGGAACAGCCCCAGCGCGTTGGAGCCGCCGCCGATCGCCGCCACCAGCAAATCGGGCAGGCGGCCGGTGCGGCTTAGCATCTGCGCGCGGGCTTCCTTGCCGATCACGCTCTGGAAATCGCGCACAAGTTCCGGATAGGGATGCGGCCCGGCGGCAGTGCCGATGATATAGAAAGTGTCATGGACATTGGCGACCCAGTCGCGCAGCCCTTCGTTCATCGCGTCCTTCAATGTCGCGCCGCCGCTGGTGACGGGGATCACCTCGGCCCCCAGCAGCTTCATGCGGAACACGTTCGGCGATTGCCGCGCGACGTCCTCAGCGCCCATGTAGATCACGCAAGGCAGG
>JBGSPZ010000128.1:0-11978 GCA_041738375.1 Parerythrobacter sp.
GCGTTCGGCGGCGACGATTTCCTTCCAGTCGTGCGCGGTGACGAGCTTCAGCAGGCTGTCGTCGCGCGGCATCGCACCCGCCGGGCCGTAGAGCCCATCGGCGCGCCATTTCCTCGCCAGCACCGGGCTGCCCGACAGCACCACCACATGGTCGCGCTTTTTCCCCGCGACGCGCAGCGCCTCGAAACGGTCGCGCCGTGCCCTCACTTCTAGATGGTAGTGCCGGAAGACAAAGCCCGATCCGCGCGGCAGGCGGGCAAGCGCTTGCTCCAACATAGCATCGTTGCGCGCGTCGCTGAGCAGCCACAGCTCGGGTAAAGCCCTTCGACCGGGCTCAGGACAGGTCTGGAGGTTCGCCACGCAGGCGCTATAGCGGCGCGCGATGGAAAGTGCAGCCACTCCGCTCGAACAGATTCACGCCAGAATTGCGCTCGCCTGCAAAGCCTCGCGCCGCGACCCCGCAGACATCGCGCTGATTGCGGTGAGCAAAACGCAAGATGCCGAGGCGATCGAGCCGCTGCTGGCACAGGGCCACCGCCTGTTCGGCGAGAACCGGGTACAGGAGGCGCAGGGCAAATGGCCCGCGCTGGTGGAGCGCTATCCCGATACGCAATTGCACCTGATCGGCCAGCTCCAGTCGAACAAAGCGGAGGAGGCCGTCGCGCTGTTCGACTGCATCCATTCGCTCGACCGCCCGAGCCTGCTCGCCGCGCTGGCGAAGGCGATGGACCGGGCGGGCAAACGCGTGCCGTGCTTCGTGCAGGTCAATGTCGGCGAGGAAGACCAGAAGGGCGGCTGCCTGCCCAAGGACCTGCCCGCATTCCTCGCGCAGGTGCGCGATGCCGATATTCCGATCGCGGGGCTGATGTGCATCCCCCCGGCCGAAATCGAGCCCGCACCGTTCTTCGCCTTCCTCGCGAAACTGGTGGCGGAAAACGGCGTGGTGGGCCTGAGCATGGGAATGAGCGGCGACTATCCGACCGCCGTGATGCTCGGCGCGACCCATATCCGCGTCGGCACCGCGCTGTTCGGAGAACGGGGTTAGGGAACAGGTTTATCGGATGCCGGGGGAAAACGGCATTCGATATCCGGTCTCGCATAGAGCACGCGGACATCCTGCAAGGCTGCGGACTCCACCGGCAACACAATACCGTGGCTGTTTCGGCTTGCCGGCCAGCGATATTCCCAGTTCTCCATCGTCACAACCCCGCTAACCACCGCCGGGTAGATGTGCCCGATTCCCGGACGACGCAGTCTGTCGGTTCGTTCCACCAGAATGCTGCCTTGCGATTCGAGAATGCAGTCGAAAGTGCCACTGTCTCCGTCTGGATGTAGGGCGTAATTGCTGGCGGTACCCCACAGCTCGACGTAGCCATTCCGCTCCGAGCCGGACTTCAGCCCACCGAAGACAGTGACCCGGCGTTCCAAAAGCCGATCGTAATTTCCGTTGATATGGGCGACGTTGACCGCTTGCGCGGCCTCCGTGCGATCGCCATCGGACAATTGCCTTATCGGCGGCGGGCAACCTGCCAGCATCAGGGCCGTGCAACAGACAAGTACGCTTTTCGGTAGCTGCATTGCCTGCCTCCTTGGATGCCTTTTTCAGCAACGGACTATGCGGCGCAACGAAAAAGGGCGCCCCGCGAGGCGCCCTTTTCCTGTTTCGCTGGTGCGATGGCTCAGAACTTGCCGCGCAGCGTGACGCCGTAGGTCCGCGGCTCGGCGAGGAAGGCCGAGTAGGTCTGCTGCGGAGCGACGAAGGGCGTGTTGAACGCGACCTGAGTGTAGTCCTTGTCGAACAGGTTCGAGACCCAGCCTTCGATCGCAAAGCGGTTGGCGATGTTGGTCACCCCGATACGCCCGTTGACGATGAAGAAGCCGTCCTGCTCCTTGCCGAACAGCAGGTCGGAGCCGGTGTTGTAGTCATCGACCATGCGGGCATTGATGAAGAACAGGCCTTCGAGCCCACTATCGGTCAGCTGCGGAGTCCACGACAGCGAAGCGGTGGTGGTGATTTCCGGAGCGTTCGACAAATTGTCGCCCGGGAGCAGGCGCAGCGCAGGATCGAGCGGAGCGCCGGTATCGTTGCCGATCAGGTCGTTCTCGTAGCTCGTATCGGCGTAGGTCAGGCCGATTGTCATGCCCAGATCGCGCGTCGGGTTGAGCGTGGCTTCGAGTTCGAAACCCTGCGAGATCACGCCCGGCGTGACGTCATCTGGCGAGCAGGCGCCGGTGGCGGCGCTCGCATCGGTGTCGGCACCGCCCAGGCTGGTGCCGCAGGCGTTTACGTTCTGCACCAGGAAGACCGATCCGTTGAAGGTGTTCAACTGGAAGTTGGTGAATTCCTGACGGAACGCGGCAACACTGAGGCCGAACGCGCGGGTCGAGTACTTCGCACCGATTTCGAACGCGTCGACCGTTTCCGCACCGAACTGGAGGTTCGAGACGTTGATCGCGTTGCGGTTGAAGAACACCGGATTGGCCAGCGCCGAGCGGTCGAGGTTGAACCCGCCCGCCTTGTAGCCGCGCGAGTACGAGGCGTAGGTCAGCAGGTCATCGGTCGGCTTCCAGCTCAGTACTGCAGTCCCGGTGAACTCGTCCTCGTCGCGGCTGTCGGCGATCGAGACGCCGTTCAGTTCGGAAGTCGAGTTGCCCTGACACGACAGCGCGATCAGGCCGCCCGCAAGGCCCGCAAGCGCCGGGACCGTGAGGAAGTTGCCCAGCAGCGCACGGTTGGTCGGGCAGACCGTGTTGTCATTGCCGAAGGTCGCGTTGAAGTCCTTGGTTTCGTTGGTGTAACGCAGGCCGAGGGTCAGATCGAGCGTGTCGGTGATGTGCACGATATTGTGGGTGAAGACCGCGAAGTTCTCGCTCTTCTGGTTGTACACATCGCCCGTGCCGCCCCGGTCGTTCACCGTGCCGAGATTGTTGATCGCGGCGACGAAGGCCGGGGTCGCGGCACCGAAGGCACCGGCACCACCATTCGCCCCGGTCAGCGCGGCGATGTTGGGACCGAAGCAGTTCTGTGCCGACGGATTGACCAGCGCCGGGTTGATCGCGATCGCGATGCGGCAGGTTGCCAGCGTGCCGTATTGCGTGCCGAACCGCAGGTTGTCGCGGGTCTGCAGCTTCTCGTTGGCGTAGTAGGCACCGACCAGCCATTCGAGGCTGTCGTTGAATGCCGAACCCTTCAGGCGGAATTCCTGAGTGAAGGTCTTGAACTCGCGCGCGCCGGCATTTTCGCCGGGGGTGCGATAGAGAATGTCCACCTCGGTGTAGTCGGTGTCCGAACCCTGGAAGTTCTCGTAGCGGCGATAGCCGGTGATCGAGGTCAGTTCGACCGCGCCCAAGTTCCAGTTGAGCTCGCCCGAGATGCCGTAGTCGGTCGTTTCGCCTTCGTAGGAGCGTCCGGCGGTGACATAGATATCACGGTCGAAGGTGCTCTGCGTCAGACCGCGCGGATCCTGGCCGAGCGCGAGCAGCACCGGAACGATCGGGTTGCTGGTGCTGGTCAGCGCGTCGCCGGTGGTCGGCCGGACGAAGGAATTCAGGCCGGGGCTGATGCGCGCGCCATTGGCGAATTCGGGCTGCACGAAGGTCGCGGCGCAGCACGCCTCGTCCTTCTTCGAATAGTCGGCGACGAGGCGGAAGTTCACATCGTCGTTCGGCTCGAACAGCGCCTGCGCGCGGACGAGGTAGCGGTCGCGATTGTTGATGTCGGTGCCGTTGGTGACGTCGTTGTAGAACCCGTCACGCTGGAAATACACCCCGTCGATGCGCGCGGCCACGGTATCGCCGAGCGGGGCGTTGATGCCCGCCTCGACGCGGATCGCGTCGTAATTGCCATAGGTGAAGGCGCCATAGCCGCTCATCTCGAACTCGGGCGGCGCGGTGTAGATGGCGATCATGCCCGCCGACGAGTTGCGCCCGCCGAGCGTGCCCTGCGGGCCGCGGAGGATTTCGATCCGGTCGATCGGGCCGATTTCGCTCAGCGCGTTACCCGAACGCGAGCGGTACACGCCGTCGACGAACACCGCGACCGAGCTTTCGAGGCCGGGGTTGTCGCCCACCGTGCCGATGCCGCGGATACGCGCCGAACCATTGGCTTCGTTGCCGGTCGAAGACACGAGCAGCGAGGGCGCGACCTGGGTGAGTTCGCGGATGTCGGTCACGCCCGACTTTTCGAGCATCTCGCCCGACACGGCGGAGATCGCGACCGGCACGTCGGCCAGCGACTGTTCGCGGCCCTGTGCGGTGACGATGATAATGCCGTCGTCGAACTCTTCGGCGCCTTCGGCGGGCTCGTCCTGCGCATAGGCGGTATGCGGGGCCAGCATCATGCCGGCACCGAGCAGGGCAATCGCGCGAAGCGAAGTGAAGCTTTTCATTTGAGCACCTCTCCCAAGGGTTTACGTTTACGTTTGTGGAAAGCGGGTTACCGCGAATTGTAACACTGGCAAAGAAGCACTCGGCAAACGGCGGTTTTTCGTGGACGGGTGTTGCTTCTATGCCTCTTCCATCTCGGCCTGCCGCTGGTCGCTGGCGGCTTCCAGCAGTGCGTTCTCGATCGCCGCGAGCCGGTCGGGCGCGGTGATCTTCTGGCCCAGCAGGTCGGTGACGTAAAACGTGTCCGCCGCGCGCTCACCATAGGCGGTGATATGCGCCGAATGCACCACCAGCTGGCTTTCGAACAGGCTGCGCGCAAGGCGGTTGAGCAGCGCCGGTCGGTCGCGCGCATTGACCTCGATCACGGTGAAGCGGTTCGAGGCACTGTTGTCGAAGATTGCCCGCGGCTGCACCTCGAACGCCTTGGCGCGGCTCCGCGGAAGCGGCCGGCGGGCGAGCTGAGGGGCCAGCTCGACCCGGTTGGCCAGCGCATCGGCGATCGACTTCTCGATCCGGGCGAGCTGCCCGTCCTCACGGAACGGCTTGCCCAGCGGGTCCTGCACCAAGAAATTGTCGACCGCCCAACCGTTGCGGGTGGTGTGGATCCGCGCATCGATAATGTTCGCGCCCGCCAGGTGGATGCCGCCGGCGATGCGGTAGAACAGGCCAGGATGGTCGGCGGCGATTACGCTGACCAGCGTCGCTCCGCGCGCGGGGTAGAATTCGCAATGGACCGACAGCTTTTCATTGCGCCCGCGCACCTGCGCATACTGCACCAGATTGCGTTCGATCACGTCCTCCGGCTCGGCAATCCAGTAGGCGTCGGTAAATACCTTGGCGAATTTCTCGATCAGCCCGGCCTGATCCTCCAGAACCGCCGCCACAGCGGCCTTCTTGGCTGCCACCATCTGGTCGCGCCCGTGGCGCATGTGGCCGAGCCGCAGGCGTTCCTGCGCCGCGTCGTAGAGATTGCCCAGCAGCTGCCGCTTCCAGCTGTTCCACGTACCGGGTCCGACCGCGCGGATATCGACAGCGGTCAGGATCAGCAGGTTGCGCAGCCGCTCGAGGCTCTGCACCTCGCCGACGAAATCCTCGATCGTCTTGGGATCGGTCAGGTCGCGCTTGAACGCGGTCGCGCTCATCAGCAGGTGCTGGCGCACCAGCCAGGCAACCAGCCCGGTCTCGCCGTCGGTCAGGCCGAAACGCGGGCACAGGCGCTGGGCCACCTCGCCGCCGAGCACCGAATGGTCGCCGCCGCGCCCCTTGGCGATATCGTGCAGCAGCACCGCGACATAGAGCGCGCGGCGCGAGGCGATGCGGTGGATCAGCCGGGTCGAACGCGGATGGTCCTCGACCAGCTCGCCCTGCTCGATCTTGGCGAGCAGGCCGATCGCGCGGATGGTGTGCTCGTCCACCGTGTAGTGGTGGTACATGTCGAACTGCATCTGCGCGTTGACCTTGCCGAAATCGGGCACGAACTTCCCGAACACGCCGGCCTCGTTCATCCAGCGCAGCACCGTCTCCGGGTCGTTGCGGCCCGCCAGCAGGTCGAGGAACAGCGCATTGGCGCGCGGATCGTTCTGCACCTCGGCCTTGATCAGCCCCGAATCGCGGTCGGCCTGGCGCATGGTTTCGGGGTGGATCTCGAACCCGTCAGCCTCTGCGATCTGGAAAATCTCGATCAGCCGCACCGGGTCCTTGCGGAACCAGTCGTCGCTCGGAGCGGCGATCCGGCCGCCGAACACGCGGTAGCCCTTGTGGTCGCGCGGGCGGGCCTTGAACCCGGCGAGGAAGCCGCGCCGCGCGCGCTTCTGCGCGAACTGCTCGTCGATATGCGCGAGGAACACGCCGGTCAGGCTGCCGACCCGCTTCGCCTGGAGGAAATAGAACTGCATGAAGCGCTCGACCGCGCTCTTGCCGGTGCGGTCGGCAAAGTTCATCCGCTCGGCCACCTGGCGCTGCAGGTCGAAGGTCAGCCGGTCTTCCGGCCGGTTGGTGAGGGTGTGCAGATGGCACCGCACCGCGAGCATGAAGCCCTCCGCGCGGCGGAAGCTGCGGTATTCCTTGGCGGTGAACAGCCCGACATCGACCAGCTCGGCGGCGACGCGCACCTTGTGGATGTATTTGCCGATCCAGTACAGCGTGTGCAGATCGCGCAGGCCGCCCTTGCCGTCCTTGACGTTGGGCTCGACGACATAGCGCGTATCGCCCATCCGCTTGTGGCGGGCGTTGCGCTCCTCCAGCTTCTCGGTCAGGAATTCGCGCTCGCTACCGTGCGCGACATCGGCCCAGAAGCGCCGCCTGACCTCCTCGTAAAGATCCTGATCGCCCCACACATAGCGCCCTTCGAGCAGCGCAGTGCGAATGGTCAGGTCTTCCTTCGCCATGCGCACCACATCGTCCGGCGTGCGGCTCGAATGGCCGACCTTGAGGCCGAGATCCCACAGGAAATAGAGCATCGCCTCGATCACCTGCTCGCACCACGGCGCGCGGCGGGTGGGGGTGAGGAAGGCGATATCGACATCCGAATGCGGCGCCATCTCGGCCCGCCCGTATCCGCCGACCGCCATGATCGACAGCCGTTCGCCCGATGACCGGTTGCCCGGCGGATAGACATGCTCGACCACATGATCGTGCAGCAGCCGCACGATCTGGTCGACCAGGAAGGCATGGCCCGCGCAGCAATCGTGCCCGGCGGAAGGTTTCGCCTCGAGCCGCAGCGCCAGTTCTGCGCGCCCCGCTTCCAGCGCGTCGCGCAGCAGGGCGACAATGGCTTTGCGTCCCTTGTCGCCCTGTTCGGCGTGGATCGCGCCGATCGCTTCGGCCAGCGCGCGGCGGTCGATCACCCGCCGCTGATTGGGGATGGCGAGTTTCTTCAAGCGCCGATCGGGTCGCTCGCGAATTGCTTGCGCACCGTCCGCTTGTCGATCTTCTGCGTCCCGAGGCGTGGCAGCGGATCGTCGCTCTGCCAGATATGCTCGAGTAGCGGCACCTTGAACGGGGCGATATGTTCGAGCAGGAAATCGCGCAGGTCTTCGGATGCGATATGCTGGCCGGGCTTGACGCAGAACACCGCCGCCGGAAGCTCGCCGAAGCGTTCTTCCGGAATTCCGAAGACCGAACATTCGGCGATCGCGTCATGCGCGTAGATCGCTTCCTCCACCTCGATGCAGCTGATGTTCTCGCCGCCGCGGATGATGATGTCTTTCTTGCGGTCGACGATGAACAGATAGTCGTCCTCGTCGAGATAGCCGAGGTCGCCGGTGCGGAAATAGCCGTCGGAGGTAAAGGCCGCCTCGGTCGCCTCGTCGTTCTTCCAGTAGCCGCGGAAGTTGCAGATCGTGCGCATGCAGACCTCGCCGACCGAACCCTGCGGCAGTGCGTTGCCGTCGTCGTCGAGGATCGCGAGATCGACCAGCGGGCGGCTGGCGCGGCCGGTCGAGCCGGGCTTGGCGAGGTAGTTCTCGTTGAGATTGCCGCAGCCCACGCCGTTGGTTTCGGTCAGCCCGTAGCCGAGCAGCGGGAAACCGTCGGGAAACGCCTTGCGAATTTTGGTCACATGCTCGACCGGACGCGGCGCGCCGCCAGCGGCCAGGCTCTTGAGCGCCGAAAGATCGAACTTCTCGCGCTCGGGGTGGCTCGCCATTTCGTAGGTCATCAGCGGGACACCGGCGAAATAGCTCACTTTCTCGGCCTCCATCAGCCGCATCGCCTCGTAGGCGTCCCACTTGGGCATCAGCACGACCTTGCGCCCGATGGCGTAGGACTGGAGGAACAGCGGCACCTCCCCGGTGACGTGGAACAGCGGCACCGCGATCAGCGTCGAGGGCTGTTGGCTGACGTCCTCGCCCTTGCCCTCCATATAGAGCTTGGCCATCGCGCTTTGCGAGACGTAGCTCATCACACCGTGCACCACGCCGCGATGGTCGGACCACGCCGCCTTGGAATTGCCGGTCGATCCCGAAGTGTAGAGGATCGTCGCCATCCCGTCGGGGGTAAGCTGGCCGAGCATGCGCATCGCAATGTCGCCTTCGCCCCAGATTGCCGCAAGGCCGGTGGCGGGATCGCAATCATGGTCGAACAGCACCACTTTCGCGCTGTGGCCAAGCCCGTCGAACCGCTTGGCGCGGCCCGCATCGGCCAGCACCAGATCGCAATCCGCCAGGTCGATACCGTAGGCGATTTCCTCGCCGCTCCAGAACCCGTTGAGCAGTGTGGCGCACCCGCCGGCCATGATGATGCCCATATAGGCGATGATCCAGTTGGCCGAATTGCGTGCGGCGATGCCCACCCGGTCGCCGGGCTTCACCCCGTGTGTCTGTTCCAGCCCGGCCGCGACATGGGTCGCCGCCTGCCAGGTTTCGCCGAAGGTGAGGCGGCAGTCACCGTCGACCAGGAAGACCTTGTCCTTGTGCTCGTTGCAGAAATGCGCGAAATAATGCGCCAGCGTGGGCGGGGCGTTCTTGAACACTGGAATCTGGACCCCGAACCGGTCGAATGGCACGGTTTCGAACGGCATATCCGGTTTCACCAGCTGGTCCATGATCGCGACAAGGGTGTTGTCGAGTTCGGTCGGCATCGGGCATTCTCTCCTCTGGTGGTCCGGGTTGCGCGGGATTCCGCAGGGCCGGGGGAAAGCCGGCCCGGCAGGCAAAGCGAGGGTTCCCCCCGTCTTCCACCTATGCCAAAGGCCAGCCAGCGCCTATGGAACGCGCGACACGGATATCGCGTGATTTGTCACAGTCTCTAGGGGGTCGAACCTTTGCTGTCACTACTCGCCGCAACTGCCGCTGCCGGCGCACCCGGCGTGCCGATCGAATGGAGCTCTCTGGGCCTGAGTGAGGGAATCGATCTCGGTATCTTCACGCTGCGCTACTATTCGCTGGCCTATCTGTTCGGCATTTTGTTTGCCTATTGGCACCTGTCGAAGATGATCAAGCAGCCCGGAGCGCCGATGGCTGCGCGCCATGTCGAGGACCTGTTTTTCTACTGTTTTCTCGGGGTGATCCTCGGCGGACGGCTGGGATATGCCCTGTTCTACGACCAGAGCCTGTTCGTCCGTTTCGATGGCGAAGGCTTCGTCAGCTGGAACCTGCTGCGGCTGTGGGACGGCGGGATGAGCTTCCACGGCGGGCTGCTGGGTGTGGTCGCCGCGATCGGCTGGGTCTCGTGGCGCGAGAAGCTGAACTTTATCCGCATATGCGATTATGTCTCGGTCACCGTGCCGGTGGGCATGTTCCTCGGGCGGCTGGCCAATTTCGTGAACGGCGAGCTCTACGGGCGCGTCACCGACGTGCCGTGGGCGATGAGCTTTCCCGAACTGATCAACGGCGCGATGATCAATGGCCCGCCGCGCCATCCCTCGCAGCTTTACCAGGCGGGGCTTGAGGGCCTCGCGCTGATCGTCATCATGCTGCTGCTGTTCTGGAAAACCCGCGCGCGCTACCGCCCCGGCCTGCTGGTCGCGACCTTCGCCACCGGCATGGGGCTCGCGCGGTTCATCAACGAGTTCTTCCGTGAGCCCGATGCCCAGCTGCTCGAATTCGCGCAGCAGACCGGCTTGTCGATGGGGCAATGGCTGTCGATCCCGCTGATCCTCGCCGGGCTGGCGGTGATGGTGTGGACCATCCGCCGCCCCGAAATGAACAGCACTGCCGTGCCGGAGGACAGCGCCAAACCGGCATGAACGACTTCGAAAACCTCGCCCTCGGCGATCGTTTCCGTCGGCTGATCCGCAACACCGGCCCCGTCTCGCTGACCCATTTCATGGGCGAAAGCAACGCGGTCTATTACGGCGGCAAGGATCCGCTCGGCAGCGGCGGCGATTTCATCACTGCGCCGGAAATCAGCCAGATGTTCGGCGAATTGATCGGGCTGTGGCTGGCCGATATGTGGATCAAGGCGGGGCGCGACGAGCCGGTGCACTATGTCGAGCTGGGTCCGGGGCGCGGGACGCTCGCGTCGGATGCGCTGCGCAGCGCGCGGCGTTACGGGCTCGAGCCGCGCATCCATTTCGTCGAAACCTCGCATGCGCTGAAGGACATTCAGCTCGTCGCCGTCCCCGGCGCGATCTGGCACGACGATCTCTCCACCGTGCCAATGGAGGACCCGATCCTGCTGGTGGCGAACGAGTTTCTCGATGCGCTGCCGGTACGCCAGCTGGTCAGGACTGCCAACGGCTGGCGCGAGCGGATGGTCGGACTCGATGGCGACGCTTTTGCCTTCGTCGCGGGCGGGCAGGCGATGGATGCGGCGGTCCCGGTCGAATGGCGCGACGCGCCCGAGGGGACGATTCGCGAGACGTGCCCTGCTGCCGCCGCGATCCTGTTCGAAGTGGCGGGACGCCTCGCTGAACAAGGTGGCTGCGCCTTATTTGTCGATTATGGCCATGACGAGATGCGGGCGGGCTCGAGCCTGCAGGCGGTGCGCGAACATCGCAAGGTCGACCCTTTCGCCGCACCGGGCGAGGCGGATTTGACCGCGCATGTAGATTTCGCGACTCTCGCGCGGATCGCGCTCTCGCGCGGCGTGCGCCACCTGGGCACGGTGACGCAGGGCGACTGGCTTCGTGCGCTGGGGATCGAGACGCGGGCGGAAAACCTTGCCGCCAAGGCCCCGCATTACAAGCCGGAGATCGACGCTGCGCTCCACCGGCTGATCGATGACGACCAGATGGGCAGGCTGTTCAAGGTGATGGGGCTTGCCGCCGAAGACTGGCCCGGCGGAGCGGGCTTTTCCTAGAGACCCGCGCGCTTCGCCAGTTCCTGCGCCGCCCGCTCGGGTGTCTGCTTGTTGTCCTGCCGGTCGACCGCGAAATTGGCTTCGCGCATGGCCTCGACGTCGATCGCGCCAACCAGCGGCTGGAGCGCTTCGAGAACCCGCTTGCTGCGGGCGTATTTGGGGGAAACAAGCACCAGCGCGTCGTAGGAGGGGAAGGCCTGCTTCGTATCCTCCAGCACCAGCAGCCGGTCCGCAGCGATCCGCCCGTCGGAGGTGTAGGCGCTGATCACGTCGGCCTCGCCGCCGGTCAGCGCATCATACATGAAGGTGGTGGTGAAATTGCGCTCGCGCCCGAAGTCGAGGCCATAGGCATCGCGCACCGCGATCCACTCGGGGCGGCGAAAGAACTCGACATCGCCGCCGATGGTCAGCTGCGGCGAGGCGCGGGCAAGGTCTTCCATCGTGCGGATGCCGAGCGCTTCGGCGCGGTCCTGCCGCATAGCGAGCGCATAGGCATTCTCGAACCCCAGTCGTCCGAGCACCCGTGTTCCGGTGGTGTCCCGCTCCCATTCGACCAGCGTGCGATAGATCGCCTCGCGCCCCGGATTGTCTGTGCGCTTGAGCTGGTTGGTCCACAATGTGCCGGTGTAGTCGACCGAGATATCGATCGCCCCGGTGGTGAGCGCCTCGTGCACCACCGCACTGCCGAGCCCGTCGCGGTAATCGACGGTGAACCCGGCCTGCTCCAGCCGCGACCCGATCAGCCGGGCGAGGATATATTGCTCGGAAAAGCTCTTCGCGCCGATTACGATGGTCTCACCGCCGGCGCGCTCCTGCGGGCGAAGCGTCCAGGCGGAGAGCAGCACGCCGAG
>JBGSPZ010000145.1:0-10220 GCA_041738375.1 Parerythrobacter sp.
GCGCAGATCCGCCGCCCGCTCGACAGCCGGATGCAGGCGACCATCAGCCTGGTCGATTCGCAGGGCGCGATCCTCGGCATCGTGCGCTCGCCCGACGGGCCGATGTTCGGCACCGACGTATCTCTCCAGAAGGCGCGCACCGCGACCTTCTTCTCCAATTCGGTCGCTGCCGCGCAGCTAAGCGCCTTCGCACCGAGCGCACCCTATGTGCAGCGCGTGCGAAGCTTCCTGGGCGATGCCAACGCGCTGACGGGGAACTTCGCCTTTGCCGACCGTTCGGGCGGAAACCTGTCGCGGCCCTATTTCCCCGATGGCGAAGTGGCGCAATTGCCGGGGCCGCTGTCGGTCGAGCAGTCGGCGAAGTTCAGCCCCTTTGCGGTGGGCCTGCAGACCGACCTGATCGAAGACAACATCGTCCAGCACGTCGTCCACATCGTCACCAATGGCGGCGCTGCGGATACACCGCGGCGCTGCACCGGCATTCCGCAGAACAACCGGCTGGCCAACGGGATCCAGATCTTCCCCGGTTCGGTCCCGATCTATCGCGGCAACACGCTGGTCGGCGGGATCGGGGTGTCGGGCGACGGGATCGACCAGGACGATATGGTCAGCTTCCTCGGGGCGCATAATGGCGGCCTGCGGGTTGGCGGTATCGGCAACGCGCCCAACGCTATCCGGGCAGACCGGATCGTGGTCCAGCTCGGCAACAACCGGCAGGTTCGCCTGCGCTATGTCAGCTGCCCCTTCGCGCCGTTTCTCGACACGGCGCAGCAGAATGTGTGCGAGGGGCTGTAGATGCCGTCGCCGCTGATCCTCCCCCTGATCCTGCACGCTGCGGCCCCGATGCCGCAGACGGTGCAGGTGCCGGAGGTGGATCGGGCACTATCGCCTTTCGATGCGGCGTTCGGCGATTTCGCCTTTGCATCCGGGGTGGTGACTGCTGCGCGCGTGCAGGACCAACCAGTCAGTTTCGCGGAGGCGTTTGCGCCGTTCGGCCAGGCGCGGCCCGTTGTCGATGCGGGATATCTCGGCGCGCTGGCACAATCCGAACCCGACCGGCAACGGCCGGGCGGCGGCGAACCGGAAGAGGAAGCCGAAGCCGAGGCAGGACCTGCCCAGCCCGCATTCGAGGTCGAACCCTCCGCCCCGCCACCGGTCGATACGCAGAACGAGCTGGAGGACCGCCGCCGCCCCGGCTTCAACAGCCGACTGCCCGACCGGATCGACCAGACCAATGAAGGCGCCTTCCGCGCGCCGCCGCCCGAGGCCTTCGTCGAGGCCGACGGCATTCCCATCCCCGATCGCTGGCGGCTGTTGCAAACCCTCTGTCCACCCAAGGACCAGCGGAGCAATCCTGAAGCCTACGGCATATTCACCGCGCTCAAATACAACTGCACCGCCAAGACCGATCCCTACGGGCAGAACGTGCTCAAGGGCGATCGCCCGCTGCCGCCGGGCAAGCGCCCGGGCTTCCTCAAGGGTGACGACTGGTTCTTCATCGCCAATGCGATCAGCGACACGGTGTTCGAACCGCGCACCTTCCCGATCCCCGTCGGCGTGCAGACCACGCAGGACCCCGACCGGCTCGATGTGTTCGGTAATGATTTCAGCCCGGTGCTGTCTCAGACCTTCATTTTCGGCGCGGCGCTGCTCAAGGGCAACACCGCCTACAAGCCGCCGACCGTCGAATACCGCGTAACCTTCGCCTACAACCTTAACTACGTCGACGTGCCCGAACGGCGCGTGCTGTTTGTGGAGCCGTCGAAGCCCTCGCACCGGTTCGACCAGTTCCTCGGCGTGCAGGAAGCCTTCGTCGACTATCACATCGGGCGTTACGACAACGACCGGTATGATTTCATTTCGGTGCGCGCGGGCATCCAGCCGTTCCAGGCCGATTTCCGCGGCTTCCTGTTCAACGACAGCCAGCTCGGCATCCGGCTGTTCGGCAATCGCGACAACAACCGGTTCCAGTTCAATCTCGGCGCATTCTGGCGGCTGGAAAAGGACACCAATAGCGGGCTCAACAATGTTACCCGCATGCCGCGTGACGATTTCCTGTTCATCGCCAATGCCTATCGCCAGGATTTCCTGATCCCGGCGCTGACCAGCCAGGTGACGCTCGCCTACAACCGCAACCGCGAGGCGGACGATATCGAGATCGACGACAACGGCTTCCCGGTACGCCCGGCGCTGCTCGGCAGCCTGCGCGGGCGCGAATACGATGTGTTCTATCTCGGCTACAATGCCGACGGGCGGCTCGGCCGGATCAACGTGACCGCTAGCGCCTATGCCGCGCTGGGGGAGGACCGCAACAGCTTCTTCACCGATCGCCCGGCGGATATCGAGGCCTTCTTCGCCGCCGCCGAGCTGAGCTACGACAAGGACTGGACCCGCTTCCGCCTGTCGGGCCTCTACCAGAGCGGCGACAGCGATCCGTATGACGATAAGGAAACCGGCTTCGACGCGGTGTTCGAGAACCCGGTGTTCGCCGGGGCGGACACGTCCTACTGGATACGTCAGACGATCCCGTTTGCGGGCGGCGGGCGCGTGATCAGCGTCAACGGGCGCAACGGCATCCTCAACACGCTGCGCAGTTCGAAGGAGCAGGGGCAGTCGAACTTCAACAATCCCGGTCTCATCCTGCTCGGCGCCGGGGCCGATTTCGACCTGACCCCCGAATTCCGCATTTCGGCCAACGCCAACCATCTGTGGTTCGAGAACACCGCGACGATGGAGGCGCTGCGCAACGAGGGTACCATCCCCAAGGATATCGGATGGGACCTGTCCGCCGCCGCGATCTGGCGCCCGCATGCAAACCAGAACATCGTATTCCGCCTCTCGGCCGCCACACTCATCTCGGGTGACGGCTTCCGCGACCTGTTCGACAACCTGGGCAACGACGACAAGTTCTACTCGGTGCTCGCCAATGTGATCCTGACCTACTGATGCCGTTCCTGCGCCACATGCTTCTCTGGATCGCCGCCGCCACGCTGGTCGGGGCGATGATCTTTGCCACCCAGGGCGAGGCCGCCGAAAAGGTCCGCAAGGTCGAGCGAGACTACAGCCGCATCTGGAAGGAACCGGCCCCGGTCCAGCAACCGGGCAAGACCGAAGGCGAGCAACTGGCGGCGGTCGCGCGCAAATCCGACGGCTGCCTCAGTTGCCACGAGGGCAGCGATGTCCCGTCGATGCACGAGACCCCCGCGGTCCAGCTCGGCTGCGTCGACTGCCACGGCGGCGATGCCTCGGTCACCGGCAATCCCAAGCTGCCCTATGACAGCGACCACAACTTCAAGCAGATGGAACTGGCGCATGTGTTGCCGGAGTATCCGGACGATTGGCACGGCACCTCGGCCAATCCGAAGCGCAGCTACACCCTGCTCAACCGCGAATCGCCCGAATTCATCCGCTTTATGAACCCGAGCGATTACCGCGTCGTGCGCGAGGCCTGCGGGGCATGCCACATGCCGATCATCGAAGCGGGCGAACGCTCGATCATGGCGACCGGCGCCATGCTGTGGGGCGGCGCGGCGTACAACAACGGCATCCTGCCGTTCAAGAACTACATCGTTGGTGAGTCCTTCACCAGGGACGGACAGCCCGCGAAGATCCTCTCGCCCGGTGCCCCTCCCGGCACCCTGACCGAGAACCAGAAGGCGCGCGGCGCGCTGGAAGCGCTTTATCCGCTGCCGACCTGGCAGGTGATCCCTCCCGGCGACGTGTTCCGCGTGTTCGAGCGCGGCGGGCGGACGATCAATCCGGCCTTCCCCGAAATCGGCCTGACCAACCCGACCGGCAGCATCCAGCGGCTGGAGGAACCGGGGCGGCCCGACCTCAAGCAGTCGAACCGCGGCATGGGGACCGGCCTGCGCGTCGCGATCCCGGTGCTCAACATCCACAAGACCCGGCTCAACGATCCCTTCATGTGGTACATGGGCACCAACGACCAGCCGGGCGATTATCGCCATTCGGGCTGCGCCGCATGCCACGTGGTCTATGCCAACGACCGCGAACCGCGCCATTCGCTGACCTACGCGAAATACGGACGCGACGGGCAGTCGATCACGCAGGACCCGACCATCTGCAACAAGACCGAACCCAAGCATGACGACGCCGGTCATGGCGGGGATCATGGCGGGGACCACGGCGAAGCAAAGGGTCACGGGGACGACGCTCATGGCGACGCGAATCACGCGGGCGAACCCTCCGGCCACGGCGCGCTAAGGCAACCTGCAGGCGGCAAATGTGCTTCGCCGGAAGCCATCGCCGAGGCTGCCGCAAAGGCGGACAATGATCCGGCGGGCGCGATCGCCAGCCGGCGCGAGAAGGGCCATCCGCTCAAGCACGTCTTCACCCGGTCGATCCCGACCGCGCAGTGCATGAACTGCCACATGCACCAGCCGAATATCTTCCTCAATTCCTACCTCGGCTACACCATGTGGGATTACGAGTCCGACGCGCCCTTCATGTGGCCGAAGCAGCAGAAGTATCCCACCGCGGAGGAAGTGCGAGCGGTGACCGACCGCAACCCCGAAGGCGCGAGCCCCAAGGGCAGCTGGGCGGATATCGATTTCCTGCGCAACGTCTACGACCTCAACCCGCAACTGAAACACACCCAGTTCGCCGACTATCACGGCCACGGGTGGAATTTCCGCGCGATCTTCAAGCGCGACCGCGAGGGCAATCTGCTCGACAAGGATGACAACATCATCCCCCACGACGACCCTGAGAAATGGCGCAAGGAAGGCGAGGGCAAGTTCGTCGACGTGAAGACCAACCCGGGCAAGTCGGTCCACATGATGGACATCCATGCCGAGAAGGGCATGCAATGCGCCGATTGCCACTTCGCGCAGGACAGCCACGGCAACGGGATGATCTATGGCGAGGTCGCCAATGCGATCGAGATCGGGTGCAAGGATTGCCATGGCACGGCGGACGCCTATCCGACGCTGCGCACCAGCGGCCCGGCCGCGCCGCCCAAGGGGCATGACCTCTCGCTGCTGCGCAATCCGGACGGACAGCGGCGGTTCGAATGGGTGTGGGACGACAATGGCCAGCGCGCGCTGGTGCAGCGCTCGATCATCGATCCGAAGCTGAGCTGGACGGTCAGTCTGACCAAGGACAGCACCGATCCCGACAGCCCCTATTTCAACGCCAAATCGGCCCGCGCCAAGCTGGTCAGCGCCGACAGCGCGGGGGCCGCGGTGATGGAATTCGGCCCCGATGTGCCTGCTGACAAGCGCGCGCACCGCGACGAGGAGATGGCATGCTTCACCTGCCACCTGTCGTGGACCACATCATGCGGCGGCTGCCACTTGCCGATCGAGGCCAACTGGAAGACCAAGGACCACCATTACGAGAACGGTTCCACCCGCAATTTCGCGACCTACAACCCGCAGGTCGCGCGCGACGAGATGTTCCAGCTCGGCAAGCACCAGACGACCAAGGGCAACCAGATCGCCCCGGTCCGCTCGACCTCGGCGCTGGTGCTGAGCTCGACCAACATCAACCGCGAGCGGATCTACGTCCAGCAGCCGCCGATCTCGTCGAGCGGCTACAGTTCGCAGGCTTTCGCGCCGCATTTCCCGCACACGGTGCGCAAGACCGAGACCAAGAAGTGCTCGGATTGCCACATCTCCGACCAGGGCGACAACAACGCGATCATGGCGCAGACGCTGCTGCTGGGCACCAATTTCGTCAACTTCGTCGGGCTCAATGCCTGGACCGGCCAGGAGGGCGGGTTCGAAGCGATCCGGGTGACCGAATGGGACGAACCGCAAGCGGTGCTCGGTTCCTACCTGCACAAATACGCCTACCCCGATTACTACAACCAGTTCGTCGACGATAACGGCCGCGAGCTGAAGAACTGGGTGCGCGGCAAGACCTTCGACGAGAACCTCTCGGGCGAAACCCAGGCCTATGAGGAATTCGCCAATGTCCACGAGGGCACCAGCGACCGGGTCGGCTGCCTGCAATTGCGCGGCGAATACATGTTCGTCGCCGAGGGCAGGGGCGGCTTCCGGGTCTACGATGTCGCCTCGATCGCCAACAAGGGCGTGAGCGAGCGGATCATAACCGCGCCGTTCAGTTCGATGGGGCATGACACCCACGTCAAGAGCGTCAATGCGACCTGCATGGCGCTCGCCACCAACCAGCCGATCAATCCGCTGCGCAACACCAAGGCGATGCAGGAAGCCAACCAGGAACAGCCCTTCCTGCCGATCTATAACTATGCCGTGATCAGCGACAGCGAGGAGGGCATGATCCTCGTCAACGTCAACACCATGGCCGACGGCGAATTCCGCAACAACAAGCTGGAGCGGTTCACCTTCGCCAACGGGCAGACCGCGTGGAACGAGAACGGCGTGCTGACCGGCGCCCGCCACGTCACACTCGCCGGGGAAGTGGCCTATTTCTCGACCGATCGCGGCCTGGTGATGGTCGACCTCAAGGACCCGGCGAACCCGGTGGCCAAGCTGGTCGACCTGCCCGGCGCGAAGTCCTCGGCGGTCCAGTTCCGCTATCTGTGGGTTGCCGACGGCAGCGGTCTCAAGCTGTTCGACGTAACCGACCTGCGCAATCCGGTGCCGGTGACCCGCGGCAATATCGCCATCCCCGGGGCACAGCGACTCTATCTCGCGCGGACCTATGCCTATGTCGCGGCAAAATCGAACGGCCTCGTCATCGTCGACATGACCAAGCCTGAAGCCCCGGTAATCTATCGCAAGACCCAGCCCGACGGGCAACCCTACGACAGCACGCTCGGCGGGCGCTTGATCGATACCGAGGACGTGATCGTCGCCTCGACCAACGCCTCGCTGTTCGCCTATGTCGCCGACGGGCGCGGGGGCATGAAGGTGCTGCAACTCACCAGCCCCGACAGCCAGCCCAATTTCTACGGCTTCAGCCCCGCGCCGATGCCCGAGATCATCGCCTGGGCAAAGACCAAGTCGCCCGCGATCGCGATGAGCAAGGGCCTCGACCGCGACCGTGCGGTGGACGAGACCGGCGGCCAGATGGCGGTGTTCGGCCGGCTCGGCTCGCGCCCGTTCAACCGCGAGGAAATGGAAAAGCTGTTCAAGCGCGGCGAGGCATGGACCGTCTCCGATCAGGTCGACATGCGCGGCTGGGTCGGCAAGGGCGGCAAATACCTCCGCGCCGACGCGAAGGGCTCGGTGGAGTATTGAGTCCGGTTGCCTGAGGCGATTTCGCTTTCCTACAGGCGTGACTGCCGGCTAGGTCGGCCAGAGCAATGCGTTGAGCCCTACCCCCCCCGGGGGGGGGCTCCCCGCGAGACCGGCTGCTACCAATTTGCAGATTTTTACTGTGATTTCAATATGACGGCGATTGGTGCGCCGGGCGACAGGGTGTCGCCTTTGTCGCCCGATTGTCGCCTTCACTGCCGCTCGCGGAACATGTCCTTCATCATCGGCTTGAGGTGTTCGCCGTAGAACGCCAGCACGTCCCAGTTGTTGGTCTTCTCATAGTGGGAGACCAGCGACTGGCCGTCCCACCGGTGCAGCGCGTAGGTTGCCGGTTCGGTGGTGATAAGGTCGCGGTTGTCGGCGCGGCCCGGATCGACCGGGCGCAGGTCGAGCGAGACCAGTGGCGCAACCGAGGGTGTTACCCCCAGCGGCACGCCGTGGAACGTGGTCATGATCGGGCGGTGCAGATGGCCGCAGTGGATCGCGAGGATCTGGCCATGCCCGGCAATCGCCTCGGCGAAATTGGCGATCCATTCCTCGCCGGGCGCGGGGTCCATCCAGTCGACCCCGGAGACCACCGGCGGATGGTGCATGAAGATCAGCGTCGGCGTGTCGGCGTTCGCCTCGAGCTGCCCGCGCAGCCAGTCGCGCCGCGCATGGCAGAACGCCCCGCCGTGCCGCCCGTCCTCCAGCGTATCGAGCATGATCAGCAGCAACCCGTCCTGCCGGTGGGTGTAGTGGATGAACCCGCCCTCGGTCGGCGTGTCTGGGAAGGCGTGCAGCAGGCCTGCGCGGGTGTCGTGGTTGCCGACCATTGGCAGGATCGGGCAGGTCACCCGTTCGAGCAGCGCTGCGGTCTTCTCGAAGCTGTCGAAATCGCCATGGTCGGTCAGGTCGCCCGACAGCACCAGCAGGTCGATCGGGTTCGGCTGGGCCAGCAGGCGGTCGAGCGTCTTGCGGAAGCGGATGCGATTGAGCTCCTCCGGCTTTGCATCCGGATCGAAACCGATGTGGATATCGGTCATCTGCGCTACCAGCATCGAGCCCCCCGCCGCCGCGCTAACCGGTTTTCCGGGTGATCATCGCGACCTGCTTGTCCCTAGCATCCTTCCGGCGTTCGGGAACCCCCATGGGTTTGGGGTGGTAGGAATGGCACATTGCGCAGCTTGACGGGACCGGGGCTTGCCGCGCCTTTTCGCCCAGGTGGCAATCGCGGCATTCGGCGATCTTGGGCATGAGGAGGTCTTCGGAAGTCTTCGAGACATCCGCCGCATGGCAGCTGATGCAGGTTTCCTCGCCCTGGCGCTGCCCGCCCTCGATCTTTTCGAACGCGGCATCGCCATGCGATTTGTGGTCGAACCAGCTATGCTTGAGGAAACTCTGGTTGAGATAGACCGGAACCACGTCCGCCCGCCCGTTGCGCGTGGTCGGAATGTGGCATTCGCCGCATACGCCCTTGGGGCTCAATGCCTGGTTGATGCCGATGTAATTGCGCGCCGGGCGGCCGAAGTCCTGATAGTAGCGCCGCCCTTGCGCATAGTCGCCGGGCCGCTCCCTGCCGGTGGTGATCGGGCGGCGCGGTGCGCGGTCCATCGCGGCGAGATCGGCGCGCATCTGGTCGACATCGCCGTGGCGCAGGGTACGGAAGGTGTCGCCGACCTTGTCGTAGACGAGGCTGTGGCAGGCTTCGCAGGCCTCTTCCATCTCGACCGGCTTGAAGCCGTAGCGGTCGCCGGTGGGCTCATGGCAATCCTTGCATTCGAGCGCCGGGCCATAGTCGCGCTTCGAGCCGATATTGCCCGCCATACGCGCCACCCCACCGGTCTTGCGCAGATGCAGTTCGTGCGGGAACTTGAGCCCGTTCTGCTCGACGATCTTCTTGTCGAGCGAAAGGCGCGTGGTCTTCTTGCTGCCCAGTTCGCCGTAGAAGATCGCGCTCATTTGCGGGTGCGCGGTGCCGAAATCGGCGGCGTTGGCCAGCACGGTATCCTTGAGGCGGGTGTCCATCCCGTCATGGCATTCGGCACAGAATTTCTGCGGGGTTGGCTCCATCCGGCCTGCCCCCTCGTGCTCGGTATGGCAGGTGGTGCAATTGCCCGGGCCTTCCTTGCCGAAGGTCTCGGCCACCGCCCACAGGAACTGGTCACCGCGCGACATCGGACCGCGGCTGGTCAGCTGGCGATCGATCTTCGCGTGATCGTCGATTTTCTCGTGGCAGGTGAGGCAGGTCTCGTCGCGCACCGAGACGAAGGCATCGACGTGGCACGCCTCGCAATTGTCTTCCAGCCCGTGGTGCTTGACGCTGAGGTCGCCGGTGCTCCAGCTCGCGTCCATGATCGTCTGGCCGGGCTTCTTGTAATCCGGCTCGACCCGTTCGCGGGTCAGGTTGGTGTAGATCGGCACCGCGAGGAAGGCGAGGAGCACGGCGATCAGCCCCGCCCACGCCATCGCGCGCTTGCCCGGCAGCGCGGAGGCGAGTTCGAAGCCCTTGGCCGCATCGGTGGCGGGCTTGTCTTCCTTCTGGGTGATGACGATGGTCACCGGCCCGTCGCCATCCTGCGTCACCGCAAGGCGGTAGCTGGCGAAACCGAGTTCGACCCCTTCCTGCGGCTTGAAGGTTGCCGAGGTCGTGTTCCGCCCGTCCACCGTGAAGCCGAGCGTGCCGACCGCCTCTGCCGTGAGCTGCCCGCCGGTCGCCGGATCGATCCGCGCGTGCTGCTGCTCGACCGCGAGGTCGGGCAGGTGGATGTCGTTCTCCGCCGCGCGGCCGATGGTCAGGCTGTCCTGCGCCAGTTCGCGGTCGCGCACGATCTCGCGCCCGGTTGCGGTGAAGTCGATGGTGCGGATCAGGAACGCCATGGCCCGCCTCTCACCAGTAATAGAACACGCTGACGACATGCGCGGTGAGCGCGGCGATCAGCAGGATGGTTGCGGGGATGTGGATGAACAGCCAGACCTCGAGCAGCGCCTTGTAGCGCATGTGGCGGCGGATCTGGTCGAGCTGTGCCTGCCGCC
>JBGSPZ010000160.1:0-3614 GCA_041738375.1 Parerythrobacter sp.
TGCCGTAGCCCTTGATAACCGGGGTCAGCAGCCCGAGGATCAGATCGGCTTCCGCGCGCTTTTCTTCGGTCTGCGCCTTGTGTGTCAGGTCGACCAGCAGTGCCGCCCACAGGCACAGCGCGCGCTGGCCTTCGGTGAAAGCCTTGGCATCCATCAGCATCCGGCGCACATCGGGGTGAACGAAGATCGGATCGGCTTTTGCCTCCGGCTCGGCCGGCCCGGTAAGCGCCCTGCCCTGACGCCGGTCGAGCGCATAGGCGACCGCATTCTGATAGGCGACCTCGGCCTGGCCCAGTCCCTGGATGCCGACCCCGAGCCGCGCCGCGTTCATCATAATGAACATCGCGGCGAGACCCTTGTTCTCCTCGCCGACCATCCAGCCTTTCGCACCGTCGTAATTGAGCACACACGTCGAATTGGCGTGAATGCCCATCTTGTGCTCGATCGAGCCGCAGGACACCGCGTTGCGATCGCCCAGCGAACCGTCCTCGTTGACGAGGAACTTGGGCACCACGAACAGCGAGATGCCCTTGGTCGAATCCGGCGCGCCGGGGGTCTTGGCCAGCACCAGATGAATGATGTTCTCGGTCAGGTCGTGCTCGCCTGCCGAAATGAAGATCTTGGTCCCGGTGATCGCATAGCTGCCGTCGCCATTCGGCTCAGCCTTGGTCCGGATCATGCCGAGGTCGGTCCCGCAATGCGGTTCGGTCAGGTTCATCGTCCCGAGCCATTCGGCAGCGATCATTTTCGGAAGATAGGTCGCCTTCTGCTCGTCGGAGCCCTTCGCGATCAGCGCGGAAATCGCACCAGTGGTCAGGCCGGGATACATCGCGAAGGCCTGGTTCGAGGTCGCCATGAACTCCTCGACCACGAACCCCAGAACATGCGGCATGCCCTGCCCGCCGAATTCCTCGGGGCTCGAAATGGTGCCCCACCCGCTCTCGCGATACTGCTCGAACGCCTCTTTGAAACCCTTGGGCGTGGTCACGCTGCCGTCTTCGTGGCGGGTGCAGCCTTCCTCGTCGCCCGACTTGTTGAGCGGGGCGAGTACTTCCGCGCAGAACTTGCCGGCTTCGTTGATCACCGTGTCGATCATATCGGGCGTGGCATGTTCGAATCCAGGCAGATTGCCATAGCTGGCGAGGTCGAGCATTTCGTTCACCACGAAGCGGGTGTCGCGGGTGGGGGCGGTGTAGATGGGCATGTGTCGGTCCTTGGGAGAGCAGAAAAGGGCAGACTATCTGGAGTGATCGATGGCTTCGACCAGCTTGATGAATTCGGCGAGGTCCTTGATCGACGAATCGATGTCCGCGCGCTGGCGCTTGAGCTTTGCGATATGGTCGCGGCATTTCTCGACCGTAACGCGGCGCTGCTCGACCCGGCCATCGCCGAGATCGTAGAGATCGATCATCTCGCGTATCTCGGTCAGGCTGAAGCCGACGTTCTTGGCCCGCATTATCCATGCGAGCCTCGCGCGGTCACGCTTGGAATAGACTCGGGTCAGGCCGATCCGGGCCGGAGCAATGAGCCCCTCGTCTTCGTAGAAGCGCAGCGCGCGCGCGGTGCAGTCGAACTCCTCGGTCAGGTCGGAGATTGTGTACTGTTCGCGCTCGTGCTTGTCGGGCCGCTCGAGATGCGCCCCGCCGTGTCCGTTCGAGTCCTGTTGCCGTGCCGTTGCCATGCTGGACTGATAGATACCCTTTACGTAAGCGTCAATCTTGCACCCTACGTAATGTGCCGTTCTCAAGCACACGATAGAAGCAGCTGCGCGCACCGGTGTGGCAGGCGGGGCCGGCGGGCTCGACGAGCAGGACCAGCGCGTCCTGATCGCAATCCACCCTGATTTCGCGCACTGCCAGAGTGTTGCCCGAGGTCTCGCCCTTTTTCCAGAGCGAGGAACGCGATCGCGAGTAGAAATGGGCAATGCCGCTCGCCAGCGTCAGGTCGAGCGCCTCGCGGTTCATCCAGGCGACCATCAGCAACTCAAGGGTGGCGGCGTCCTGCACGACCGCGCAAATCAGGCCGGAGGCATCGAGTTTGGGTTCCAGCACCGTTCCTTGCTCTCGTTCCTCGGCGGTAAGATCGGACGCACTCATGGAATTTGACCCTTGGTTTCAGCGGCACTTTGGCCGCATGGTTTGTTGCACGATAACCACAACCAGACGCGAAAATCCATGGCAGTTGGGTTTCACACTTTGCGCTTCGCCCGCCAGGTGGAAGAACGCGGTCGTGGCTCGCAAGGGCCAGTCGCCTAGACGAGGCACCGCAAGGGCCAAGTTCAGGGGGTAAAGGGCAGCAGCGCCGGCCACCGGTAGCGCGCCCGAACGATGAGGGATAGGACTTCGGCTGCCAAAAGGGGGTGGCTGCCGAAACCGTAAGGGGTCCGATGATATTCGTCACGTGGCGCCCGGGTTCGCAAGAACCCGGGCGTTTCGTTTATGCGCCGATTGCTTCGTCCAGAACGCGGGCAAAACAGGCGATCGTCACCGATTGCGCCCCCGCACGGTTGAGCGCTTTCACGCAGGCGTGACTGGTGGCGCCGCTGGTCAGGACGTCATCGACCAGCACAACCTCTGCACCTGTTATGGACTTCGTCCGCTTCGGATTGGCCCGAATTGCACCCACAAGCGTCTTTTCTCGCGCCTTGCGTCCTAGTCCGCCAAGCGTTCGCGTCCGCTTGGTCCTGAGCAAACCGTCGACAAGCACCTGTCCGCCGGTCAGCTTCGCCACTTCGCTGGCGAGCAGGGCCGACTGGTTGAAGCCCCGCTGCCATAACCTCGTCCAATGTAGGGGAACCGGCACGAATAGCCTCTCGTGCTCTGTCGGCTGCAATCGCGCGGCAATCAGACGCGCGAGCATGGGTGCCATAGCGATCTTGCGTCCGTGCTTGAATTTGAGGACCAGTTGCCTCGAGGCCTCGTTGTAGAGGGTGCCGGCCGCGATGCCCGCATGGAGCGGCGGCGACTGTAGACATGCGGCGCATTGCGCTTCTCCCGACGCCATGCCGCCGGGTAGTGGCCGCTGGCAGCTCGCGCAGAAAGGCTCCCCCGGAATGACGAGCTCGCCCCAGCACGGCGCGCACAGCCCGGTCTGTTCGGCGATCGCTTAGCCGCACAGCGGGCAGCGGGGCGGGAACAGCAGATCGACCAGCGGCGCGAAGCTCTCTGCGATGATCGGTGCGACCGCCATATGAACAGACTGCACCGCTTGCATGCCCGGAGCAAGAGCGGCACAGGCGCGGCATGCTGGGTCGCACGCCACCATCGATATTCTCCCGCCGCCGGAGGGATGCTGCCGCCATACGGTCGAGAAGCCTGCGAGACAGGTCCGGCGAGACCGGTTTCGTGTTCGATCATATGTCGGACGAGATCGTCGAGCGCCTTTCCTTCGTCCGCCACAACCCTGGGACAGCGCTGCTTCTCGGCCATCCCGCGCCGCCCCTGACCGAGCATCTCCGGTTGCAGGGTGCTGCGATCACTCCGAGTTCCGGGGTCGAGGAGGAAGCCCCCTACCCCGTCGGCCCGTTCGACCTTGTCGCGAGCGTGGGTTCGCTCGGCACGGTCAACGACCTTCCCGGCGCGCTCATCCACATGCACCGCGCGCTCGCCCCGGGC
>JBGSPZ010000181.1:0-2481 GCA_041738375.1 Parerythrobacter sp.
TGCTCGGCGTGCCGGTGGTCGGCGATACCGGCCAGCCGGTCGAACTCGCGCTGTCGAACGCGCCGAGCGCGGTCGAACTCGCTGCCTCGACCGTTGAACCCGAAGGCCGCTTTGCTCCGGTGCAAGGCTACACCATTCCCGAACTCCCGCCGATCGGCGGCGAACTGCCCGCAGTGGCATCGGCCCCGGTAACCGACGACTACGCCTATGCCGAGCCGGTGGAAGTGCCTGCATCCGCGCCGGCCCCGGTGAACTTTGCGCAGGCGTTCGAGGCTCCGGCTCCCAACGCGCAGTCGATGGAGCGTTTCACCCAAGACGCGGTAAAATTCGTCGCCAGTCCGGTCGTCCAGCCGGTATCGGCTGCCCGTCCTGCCAACGCCCCGCAACGGGTTGCGGCGGCTCCCGCTTCAACCGCTGCGCGTGCCGCCCTCGACGGCGAACACCTCGTCCAGCTTGGCTCCTTCTCGAGCGAAGCCGGTGCGAAGCGCGCGTGGGGCATTTACTCCAAGCGCTATCCGCAGCTGAAAGATGCCGACATGGTGATCACCAAGGCGGTGGTGCGCGGCAAGACCTATTTCCGCGTATCGGCCGGCGGCTTCCAGCGCGCCAGTGCCGCGACAATGTGCAACAGCGTGAAATCGCAGGGCCAGGGCTGCATCGCCTGGGCCGCAAACAAGCCGCTGCCCGGTGCAGTGGACAACGGTGTTCGTCTCGCCCGTCGCGACTAGCAAAACCCGACTTGAGAGACAGCGAGTGGGCCCTTCCGCAGCGATGCGGGAGGGCCTTTTTTGCGCGCCGCCGAGATTAACGAAAAAGGTTGCTATTGCGAGTAAGTCGCATTAACAAAGATGCAGAACACGGAGCGACTGGCCCTATGTACATCTGCGTCTGCAATGCGATCCGCGAATGCGAGCTGCGCCGTGCCGCGCGGCTGGTGCCGGGCGATGCGGAGGCAGTATATGCGGCGCTGGGCAAGCGGCCCGATTGCCGCACCTGCCTCGACGAAGCCGAAGCGATCGTCACCGAGGAGCGTGACGCGACACCCGTTCCGGCCTTTGCAGCCTGATTTCAAACGCTAACGCAAATCGCTCGCAAATGGCGGAATTCCGCCGTTTTTCTGCCTCTGTCCCTTGCCAGACAGGCTCGTTTCGGCGCATAGGCTGATTATCCAGCCATCGAAGGAGTGCGGCCATGAAGGGCGACGTAAAAGTCATCGAATTCCTCAACCGGGCGCTCACCAACGAGTTGACGGCGATCAACCAGTATTGGCTGCACTACCGTGTGCTCGCCGACTGGGGCGTGGCCCGGCTGGCCGAATACGAGCGCCACGAATCGATCGACGAGATGAAACACGCCGACCAGCTGGCCGAACGTATCCTGTTCCTCGGCGGACTCCCCAACTTTCAGGCGATCCATAAACTCAAGGTCGGCGAGACGGTGGAAGAAATCCTCCGTGCCGATCTTGCGATGGAGGAAGAGGCGATCCCGCTGCTGCGCGATGCGATCGAGCATAGCGAGAGCGTACGCGATTACGTCAGTCGCGACCTCTTCGCGGCCATCCTCGAGAGCGAGGAGGAACACGTCGATTTCCTCGAGACCCAGTTCGACATGATCGAACGGATGGGGCTGCAGAATTACGTCCAGCTGCAGAGCAAGGCCGCAGAAGATTAAATCGCCGTATCGTCCGGCGGAGGTGCCTCGGACTTCTTGCGTTCGATAATCTCGCGGCTGCGTTTGCGCCGCTCGCGTGCGCTGGCGGTGGCTTGACGCGTTTCGAGCAGGAACAGCGACAGCGCGGCGAACAGCAGCGCCATGGTCGCAATCCAGGCGATCGCCACCACCGTGCCGATCTGCGGCCGGATGAAGGCGCTGACGAACAGCAACGCGACGATTGTGCAGATGGTGAGCGCCGCCGCAGTGCCAAGGGTCACGGCAAGCTGCGCATAGTGTTGCCGCTGGCGCAGCGCAGGGAGCTCCTCCCCTTCGCGCCCGGCGAGGCCTTTTTCGGCGCGCCGCTCGACGAACTCGATGCGATCGATCAGCCAGGTCAGCCGTGCGTTCATCACGTTGAGCATTGCGCCAATTGCGGCGAGCAGGAACACCGGCGCGAGGCTCAGCTGGACGATCTGCTGGACGCGCGCGGTGCTCGACGTGCGTTCGATCAGGTCCACCGCCAGCGAAAGCGTGTCGAACATCCTGCGCCTGCCCTTAGCCTTTGCCCTTGTCGAAGGGGTTCTTCGGGCTCTTCAGCACCACCCGGATCGGCACCGCATCGAAGCCGAGTTCGCGTCGGATGCCGTTGACCAGATAGCGCTCGTAGCTCTTGGGCAGCATCTCCAGCCGGGTGCCGAACACCACGAAGCGCGGCGGGCGGGTGCTCGACTGGGTGATGTAGCGCAGCTTGATCCTACGGCCCTTGGGCGCGGGCGGCGGATTGGCTGCGAGCGCATCGTCGAACCAGCGATTGAGAGCGGCGGTAGG
>JBGSPZ010000241.1:0-8144 GCA_041738375.1 Parerythrobacter sp.
GGGTCGAGCCCGGCGAGCGCAAGGAGGGCGGCGAAAATCGCGGCGGCTACATCTGGTCCGGCGAACAGTCCGGCCTCGCGGGGCCTGCGTTCTACAGCAACCCGCTGATGCTGCAGGGCACGGGCGGAGCGACCAAGGTTCCCGAGGCCGACCGCTCCAAGCTGCCCGACGTCGGCGAGCTCAAGCCGCTCGACTTCCCCGATATCGAACGTGCGACCCTGTCCAACGGCATGAAGGTATACTTCGCCCGCCGCGCCGCCGCCCCGGTGGTCAGCGTTCGGGTGCATTTCGATGCCGGATATGCCGCCGATCCGCGCGACAAGCTGGGCATTACCTCGATGATGCTGCAGGCGATGGACGAAGGGACAACCCACCTCGATTCCACCGCACTTGCCATCGCCAAGGAACGCTATGGCGCGCAACTGGGCGGCGGGGCGGATGCCGACAGCACCTTCTTCACGCTGGGCGCGCTGGCACCCAATCTCGCACCTTCGCTCGACCTGCTGGCCGATTATGTCCGCAGTCCGGCGTTTGGCGAGACCGATCTCGAGCGGGTGCGCACCCAGCAGCTGACCCGCATCCGTAACGAGATGAATAATCCCGGCGCGATCGGCCAGCGCGTCCTTTCGCCGATCCTGTTCGGTAGCGAGCATCCATACGGAATGCCCCCCAGCGGCACCGGAGATCCGGCGGTGGTCGCGGCGCTGACCGCGCAGGACCTGCGCGATTTCCACACCATGTGGCTGCGTCCCGACAAGGCGCAGATCTTCATCGTCGGCGACACGACGTTGGCCGAAGCGACCGCGCAGCTCGAAGCGGCTTTCGGCAACTGGCAGGCCCCCGCCGTCACTGCACCTGTCAAGAGCTACGACGCGGCGATCCCGGTCCAGACCGGTTCGCGGATCGTGCTGGTCAATCGCCCCAATTCGCCGCAGTCGGTGATCATCGGCGGGCGCGTGCTGAACGCCAAGGGCACCGACGACAATGTGACGATCGCCGCAGCGAACGAAGTGTTCGGCGGCAGCTTCCTCAGCCGCATCAACATGAACCTGCGCGAGACCAAGGGCTGGTCCTACGGCGTGCGCAGCCTGTTCCAGCAGCCGCAAGACCGCACCAGCTTCCTGATCTACGCCCCGGTACAGGCCGATCGCACGGGCGATTCGATCGCCGAGCTGCGCAAGGACCTCACCGCCTATGTCGGCGGCCAGGGCGTGACCGGGGAAGAGCTGACCCGCCTGATCAACGGCAATGTCCGCGAACTGCCGGGCAGTTTCGAGACCAGCGGCAGCGTGCTCGGCGGGATCGTCAACATCGTCACCGACAAGCGGCCGGACAATTATTACGAAACGCTCGCCGCCAAGTACGAGGCGCTCACCGCCGACCAGCTCGACGCACAGGCACGGGCCAACTTCAAGGGCGACGACCTGGTGTCCGTGATCGACGGCGAAGCGAAGGTGGTCGAACCCCAGCTCGAACAGCTCGGCCTGCCGGTCGAAGTCCGGCAGATGCCGAAGGCCGAAGGCGAGTGAGCTTGTTGACATTGATGTAAGCAGGGGCGATGCACGCCCCCGCGAAATTGAACGCAAACCAGAGGAGATACGGATGTCTGTTGGAGGAACCTACGCAACTTCGATCAAGAGCCCGATGGGCGAACAGGCCGGCACCTTCACCGTGGTCGATGGCGGCGACGGCACCTTCACCGGCAGCATCTCCGGCGCGCTCGGCTCGATGGATGTGAACGACGGCAAGGTCGACGGCAACACGCTGACCTGGTCGATGAACATGACCGTCCCGATGCCGATGACGCTCAACTGCGAAGCAACCATCGACGGCGATTCGCTGACCGGCAAGGTCAATGCCGGTGCGTTCGGCGACATGCCGCTGTCGGGCACCCGCCAGGGCTGATTTCACAGCTCCGGCCGTAGCCAACAAAAAAGGGCGCCGGGGGAAACCCCGGCGCCCTTTTTTGCGTTATCGTGCGTTCCGGCGATTGATTTCGGGCCTAACTCAGGCGCGCTGACCTCAAGAGCGTGCGAAAATCTTCCAAGCTCCTCTCGAAATAGTAAATTCGGGGGGCATCATACGTAATCATGTAGAGCTTCCCACCGATAATCGATGCGCTAGCCTCACCAAGTTTGGTGAGCCCGTCTCGGTCTGAATATCGATAGGCAAACAAGATGCCGTCATGACCTAGGAACTCTGTAGGTTCGACGTTCCGAATTTCGAATGTCGCTAAGCGCTTATATGGGCGGTATGTTCCTTCGAGCAGTTCGGGAATCTCGATCAAGAGCGTGTCTTTTGTGAATTTTGGGAGAGGCTCGTGCTTCTTGCTTCGCTCTTTTACCAGCGGATTACCGACGGCGATCCCCGCAAAGAATGTGACATCATTCAATTGCGTGCCATCCAGCGTCCAAGTTTCGACATTCTTGCCAATTCTACCACTGACACGGTTCCAGTCACGCGTTGGAGTCACAAGGACATTTGAATCAGCAACTTCGACCGCCGCCCCGGCTTCGCGCAATTTGTGCGCACTGGCCTCTGCCGCGACTATGCTAATGGCTATCGCTGCGGAAATAGCCATATGTCGAATGAAGCGGTTTCTCATTCCTCCTCCTTTTTCGGTAGCATCAATCTGATCATTGAAGCGTCGGACGCTTCCGGTGCTAGCTCAAGATAGCGCTGCAAGGCCGATTGCCCCGCTGCCACTTGCCCCAACTTGTAACGCGTCAGACCTAACCCACGGTGAGCTTCACTGTGCGTTTCATCCATCATAACGGCACTGGAGTAGAACTCAGCGGCAAACACGAGGTCTCTCGGATTCCCTCGACGCCGATAGAGCTCACCACGAGCAAAAAGCAACGGCGCGGTCCAACCGTCTTCCGCAAGGTTCTCGAGAATAAATTCCGAAGCACCAAAGTCATTCAACTTTATCTGATCGTCCAATAACATGGGGAGCCATGGCTCCAGCATCTCTTTGTATCTTGCAGCACCATCGTCTCTCCCCTCGCCAGCGGGATCAGCAAGCTCCGCGAGATAATCTGCACGTTCCGCACTGGGCGGATGCGAGGCCGCGAACGCGATTGCCGAAAAATTTGGCCTTTTCAATCCGCGGACTTGTGCTGACGCTTCAGCTTCCGCCATTACGTTCTGCCATACTCGTGACGCCGCTTGTGGTCTGAGTTGACTACGATTCAAGTATGCAATTCCAAGGAAATCTGCCTCTCGCTCTTGATCTCTGCCATATCGATAGAGATCGCCGTAGACCGCGAGCTCAAGATTTTGATAATTCTGCCTTGCTTCGAGGCTGGCCGCCATAGCCGCGAGGACGGAGCCCCAAGCCAACAGGTCAGTGCCGGTGCGATATTTCTTGAAATGATTTAGAGTGTGGCGTTGTTCGAAATGCCCAAACTCGTGCCCAAGGATCGCAGAAAGCTCCGCCTCATTCCTCACGCGCAATAGTAAGCCGGTGAAAACCCGCATCGTGCCATTTGCTGTCATCGACGCGTTGAATATCGGCTCACGGACGACATATATTCTGACCGAATCGCAACGATCTTCGCCTACAGAAGCGCAAAGAACCGACTTGATGTAGTTTGTCAAAGTCTCATCGCGGATCAACATTGGCGACGCGGTTAAAATCCTCTCCCGCTCATCGTCCTCTCGCCAGCGACCAATCTCATCAACTCCAATTGGCTGGTACACCCCTTGGTAGGGGGGAGGGAGCGGTGGTGACTCTTTCGTGCGAGCCATGGTAGAGGTGGCGAGCATAATCCCAATCGCAACATACAGCGGTGCCCGAACCATCACTCTTTCTCGATATCGCTGCCAGGAAATTCCTCAAGCAACTGCCTCACCCGCTTCTTTGACCCTTCAAGTTCCCGCACATCGCCCCCCATCTGACCATCGGCATTCAGCCACAGGAGATCGCCTGTCTTTAAATCAACGAGACCGGCAAACCCTGCGTGTTCGCCTGATTGCACAGCAATCCCAGGCCCGAGTAGTGCCACAACCTGCAAAATCTTACGACCAGTCGAACCATATGCATCCTTATTGTAAATAAACAATGCGTAGTCCGCGTCATCGGCACCAGGCAGAGTCGAGACGGTTGGTCCTAGAGACCAATCAAACACGCCATCAGAATTGTCTCGCTTCTTTGTTGGCAACCGATTGCCAACAAAGAATTGGTACTCCATTACGGCCCCCGCAACTGCGGCGAAAAGCGCAACATGCTCCTCGAGATTGCGTGCATCATCGCCATAAGCTTCGGGTGCTATAACGATTTCGTTTCCCAGGCGCGAATGAAACTCGGCAAGCGAATGCTCGATGTTCACTTTGGCAAGTTCTGTCCACTCGGCATTCGGTTCGAACAAGCCGCCTGTGGATTGAGCACCCACATTGACACTTGGTCGGAAGACAAGAATCCGTTTCCCACTATTTGCCTCGAGAACAAATCCCTGTCGAACCGCAGTCCTCTCCTGCGCAGCAATCGGGGCCGCAAAAACGAACGCCAGCGCAAGAAACACTGCCACCCTGGCACGAATCAACGTCATGAATACGCCCCCCGAGAGATTAGCCCTACATCGATCTTTTAACCGGGTTTGTGGAACGGGCAATCGTATTTCTGCACCAATTCGCTGCCCTTCTTCAGCTCCCCAAATGCCCCCTTATCGCCTGATAAGCCGCTGCTGCGACCGTGTTGGCGAGGTTGAGCGAGCGGACGTTGTCTGACCGCATCGGGAGGCTCACCATCTGCGCGCGATGCGCCTCGACGATTTCCGGGGGAAGCCCCTTCGTCTCGCGCCCGAATACGAGATAGGCGTCGGCCGGATACTCCGGCTCGTAGAAGCTGCGCGGGGCATATTCCTCGAACAGGAACATCTGGTCGGCCCGCGGCTGGCGCTCGGCCAGAAACGCATCCCAGCTGGCGAATTCGACCAGCCGGATATGCGGCCAGTAATCGAGACCCGACCGCTTCACCCGTTTGTCGGTAATCTGGAAGCCAAGCGGGTGGATCAGCACCAGCTCCATATCCAGCGCGACACAGGTCCGCCCGACTGCGCCGGTGTTGCCGGGAATCTCGGGCTGGACGAGGACGATGGAGGTCAAGCGCGACTAGCCGGCACCGAGGATGCGGCTCTCCCGCACATAGCCGAAGGCGCCCTCGCCGGACCAGTTCTTGCCGTCGGGATAGCGCAGTTCGATCCCTGCCAGTTCCGCCTCATCGGCCAGGCCGACATTGACGCCCATCATCGTATCGCCGTGCACCGCCACGGCCTCTGCGGTCAGGCGGAAATGGGTGGTGGAGCCGCAGGTGGCGCAGAAATGGACATCGACCGCCGGCTGCACCTTGTCGCGACGGCGATAGCTGGTGCTGTGGCCGGCGACCGAGACCTGTGCCGGTTCGAAATAGCCCCAGCGCGCCCCGGCCTTGCGGCACAGGTCGCAATTGCAGGCGTGGACGAACTCGGGCTTGTGCGTGGTCGCGACCGTCACCCCGCCGCAGAAGCACTTGAGCGTCATCAGCCCAGCTTGTCCTTCAGCAGCTGGTTCACCACGCCGGGGTTGGCCTTGCCCTGCATCGCCTTCATCGTCTGGCCGACGAAGAAGCCGAACAGCTTGTCCTTGCCGGTGCGGTATTCCTCGACCTTGTCGGTATTGGCGGCGATGATCGCGTCGATCGCGGCTTCGATCGCGCCGGTGTCGCTGACCTGTTTCAGGCCTTCGGTGTCGGCAATTTCCTGCGGATCGCGCCCGGTCTTGAGGACGATCTCGTAGATCTCCTTCGCCTGCCCGCCGCTGATCTCGCCCTTGTCGGCCATGGCGAGGATACCGGCCTGCGCCTCGGCGGTGGCGTGGGCCGGATCGGCCTCGTCCCCGAGCGATTTCATCACCCCCGGTGCGACCGAGAGCGCCCAGTTGGCGACCTGCGTCGCGACGTCTTTTTCGCTCTTTCCAATCGCATTGGCGGTTGCAGCGAGCAGCGTCTCGAACCGCGCGAAGGTCTCGACCTCGGCGGTCAGTTCGCGCGCGTTGTAGTCGCTCAGCCCGAGCTCGCCAGTGTACCGCACGCGCTTGGCATCGGGCAGTTCGGGCAGCGAGGCACGGCATTCGTCGAGGAAGCTGTCTTCCAGCTCCAGCGGCAGCAGATCGGGATCGGGGAAGTAGCGGTAGTCATGCGCGTCTTCCTTGCTCCGCATCGAGCGGGTGGTGCCGCTGGCGACGTCGAACAGCCGCGTTTCCTGCACCACCGTGCCGCCGCTCTCGATCAGATCGACCTGGCGGTTGGCCTCGTGCTCGATCACCTGCATCACGAAGCGGACCGAGTTGACGTTCTTGGTCTCTGTGCGAGTGCCGAATTCCTCGCCGGGCTTGCGCACGCTGACATTCACGTCGGCGCGCATCGAGCCTTCTTCCATATTGCCATCGCAGCTACCGACATAGCGCAGGATGCTGCGCAGCTTGCGGACATAGGCCCCGGCCTCGGCGGGGCTTCGCATGTCCGGCTTGGAGACGATCTCCATCAGCGCCACGCCGCAGCGATTGAGGTCGACATAGGACATGGTCGGATGCTGGTCGTGCATCAGCTTGCCCGCATCCTGTTCGACATGGATACGCTCGATGCCGATCACCTTGTCTTCGGGGATACCCGCCTTCTCGTCCGCCTCGATCGTCAGCGCGCCCTCGCCCACCAGCGGGTGGTAGAGCTGGCTGATCTGGTAGCCCTGCGGAAGGTCGGCGTAGAAGTAGTTCTTGCGGTCGAACCGGCTCCACTTGTTGATCTGCGCCTCGATCGCCATCCCGGTGCGCACCGCCTGGCGGATGCATTCGCGGTTGGGAACCGGCAACATCCCCGGCATCGCCGCATCGACGAGGCTGACGTTGCAATTGGGCTCCGACCCGAAGGCGGTCGAGGCGCCGCTGAACAGCTTGGCGTTGGAGGTGACCTGCGCATGGACCTCGAGGCCGATCACGACCTCCCATTCGCCGGTTGCGCCCTGGATGCGGTAGCTAGTCATGACTTCTTCCAATTTGCTTTGGCTGACCTTCGGATTTCGACAAATTGGGGGTCCAACTGGTTCTGTAAAAGTGTCAGGTACTCTGCTGGAAGACTCTCAAGCGTCTCAAGAACTCCTTCCAACGATTCATCAACGTCCGATGGAGAGACAATCCCGCCATTCGCTGCCATTCGAATGCCGTGCAACGAAGCGTGAAGCGCAGCGATACTGATGGTCAATTCAGGCGGAACGCTCACCACCACTTCTCCGGCTTCGCCTCGAACCCGGCCCGCTCCTGGATTGCCAGCCCGGCGTCGAGCACACCCTGCTCGTCGAACGGTTTGCCGACCAACTGCAGGCCGAGGGGCAGGCCGTCGACGTTGAGCATCGCGGGCACGCTCATTGCGGGCAGGCCGGCGAGGCTCGCAGGCACCGCGAAGACATCGTTGAGATACATCGTCAGCGGGTCTTCGGTGAGCGATCCGAGCGCGAAGCTGGCGGTCGGCGTGGTCGGGGCGAGGATCACGTCGCATTGCGCGAAAGCCTCGGTGAAGTCGCGGCTGACCAGCGTGCGGACCTTCTGCGCCTGAGTGTAATAGGCATCGTAGAAGCCCGCACTGAGCACATAGGTGCCCATCAGGATGCGGCGCTTGACCTCGTCGCCAAATCCCGCCTCGCGAGTTGCGGCATACATGTCCTGAAGTCCGGCACCGTCCGGCAGGTCGCGCAGACCGTAGCGCACGCCGTCATAGCGCGCGAGGTTGCTCGATGCCTCGGCGGGCGCGACGATGTAATAGGCGGGGAGCGCATATTTCGTGTGCGGCAGGCTGACGTCGACGATCTCCGCCCCGGCATCGCGCAGCCAGGCCTTGCCCTGCTCCCACGAAGCGAAGATTTCCTCGTCGGTGCCATCCATCCGGTATTCGCGCGGGATGCCGACCTTCTTGCCCCTGAGGTCGGCCGACAGCGCGGCTTCCCAACCCGGCACGGGCAGGTCGAGGCTGGTCGCATCCTTCGGGTCGAAACCCGCCATCGCTTCCAGCATGATCGCGCAATCCTCGACGCTGCGCGCCATCGGCCCGGCCTGGTCGAGACTGCTGGCGAAGGCGACCACGCCCCAGCGGCTGCACCGGCCATAGGTCGGCTTGA
>JBGSPZ010000270.1:0-5310 GCA_041738375.1 Parerythrobacter sp.
GAAGCTGCGATCTGCGCTTTCAGTGCGCCCTCGCGCGGACCGCCGCCGACCAGCAGCAGGCGCGCGCCGGGCTGGAGCTCACGCAGCAACGGCATGGCAGCAACCAGGTCGTCGAGCCCCTCATAGTCGTAGAAACTGCCGATGAAGCCGATGACCGGTTCGCCATCGAGAATGCCGAGTTCGGCCGCCAGCGCATCGTCGCGAGGCGGCGGATCGCCGAACAGCGCCAGATCGACCCCGTTGGGCGAAATGCCGATCTTGCCGCCGTCGAAGCCGCGCGCGATCAGGTCGTCGCGCAGGCCATGGCAGATGGTGAATACCGCGTCCGCACCGCTGACGACGTGGTTCTCCATCGCGCGGGTCAGGCGGTATTTGACCGATCCCTCGCGCCCGGTGCCGTTGCCGACCGCCGCATCTTCCCAGAAGGCGCGGATCTCGTAGACGAGCGGAATGCCAAGCTTTCGTGCAGCGGCCAGGCCGGCCTCTCCGCAGAGCGCAGGCGAATGCGCGTGCAGCACATCGGGCCGCCACTCCGCCGCCAAGGCCTCGATCGCCTTTGCCAGCGCGGAAATCTCGCGCCATTCGCGCAGGCCCGCCGGTCCCGATGCTTCACCTGACGTGCGATGGAAGGTCAGCCCGTCGGCCTCCTCCACCGGCGGCCCGTCATGCGCATGGCGCAGTCCGGTGATCCCGCGCACCTCGATCCCTGCTGCCTGCTGGGCCTTGAGGATCGCGCGCGTGCGGAAGGTATAGCCGCTGTGCAGCGGCAGCGAATGGTCGAGGATATGGAGCACCCGGGTCATGGCGCGCAGTCTTGCCACAACAGGCTTAACGCCGCGTCAACCGCTGGCTGGTAACGCCGGCTTACTGGTTCCGCCGCAAAGGCCTTGCACTCCGCCGTGATCGACTATTTCGCCCTCGCCCTGACGCATGCGCTGATCCTGCTCGCGCTGGTGCGGAACGTCGGCCGGGCGGATCTCGACCACGAAGACGAGCTCGATGACGGGCCCAAGGCGGAGCGCAAGCGCGCCGACAAGCCGGGCGGGGCGCGCGGCGATGCTTGACCTTGCGCTGTTCGCGTTCCTGATCGCCTTCGTTGCGATCGGCTTCCGCCGCCCCTTCGTGTGGGTGCTGGCCTATCTCTATGTCGACATCCTTGCGCCGGGTAAAATGGGCTGGACGCTGATGCCGTCGATCCAGCCTTCGCTGCTGACCTTCATCGCCGCGTTCGCCGGCTGGCTGCTGACCGACCCCAAGCACGGCAGCCGCTTCACCCTGCGGCAAGGGATCATGCTCGCGCTCCTGCTCTATTGCATGTGGACCACCGGCAATGCCGATTTCCCCGAATTCGCCGCGACCAAGTGGGAATGGGTGTGGAAGGCGCTGTTCTTCGCCATCTTCTTGCCGCTGACGATCACCACGCGAACCCGGCTCGAAAGCGCGCTGCTGGTGATGGTGCTGACCGTCGGCGCGATCATCATCAGCGCGGGGATCAAGGTCGTGCTCGGCGGCGGCGGTTACGAAAACGACCTGTTCTTCGTCAACGACAACAGCGGGCTTTACGAAAGCTCGACGCTGGCGACGGTGGCGGTCTGCATCATCCCGATCGTGCTGTGGTTCAACAAATACGGCACCGTCTTCCTGCCTGACTGGCGGGTGAAGCTGTTCTCCGCCGGGCTGATCTTCGCCTGCCTGCTGATGCCGGTCGGGACCGAGGCGCGCACCGGACTGGTGTGCATCGCGGTGCTGCTGGTGCTCGCGCTGCGCGACGTCAAGCGGCGGCTGACCTTCATCGTCGCCGGGGCGACGCTGGGCCTGGTCGCGCTGCCGTTCCTGCCGGCGAGCTTCTACGAGCGCATGTCCACGCTCAGCAGCGCGGATGGCGACGAATCGGCCTCGACCCGGGTTGCGGTATGGGAGTGGACGATCGACTATGTCGCCGACAATCCCACCGGCGGCGGGTTCGACGCGTTCCGCGGCAACAAGTTCACCTACAAGATGCCGGTGCGCGAAAAGCAGGGGAACACCGAAGCGGTCGAATACCAGGAAGTGACCGACGAAGCGCGCGCCTATCACTCGGCGGTGTTCGAGATGCTCGGCGAGCAGGGCTATCCCGGCCTCGCCTTGTGGCTGTGGCTCCACGCACTCGGCCTGTGGCAGATGGAACGGCTGCGGCGGCGCTGGCGCAAGCGGATGAAGCTGGGCGAGGCCGAAGGGCGTGAATGGATCTCCCCGCTGGCGACCGCGCTGCAGTATTCGCAGATCGTCTATCTGGTCGGCTCGCTGTTCCAGGGCATTGCCTACCAGCCCTTCGTGTTGATGATCGTCGGGCTGCAATGCGCGCTGTGGAGCTATTGCAAGCGGATCGATTCGCATGAAGCGCGCGAACGCCGTGCGATGCGCGCAGCAGCGAACCCGATTCCGGCGGGCGATGCCGTAACGGCAGGTTGACGTAAACGGAAAGCGCGTTGCGCAAAGCGCCGTCATGGGCCATGAAGCCGCCAGTTCTATCAGACTCGGCGACCAGGAGAGGCCAATGACCCCGCAGGAACTCGCAGCCAAAACCGGCGAACATCTCGGCACCAGCGAATGGGTGGAGATGAGCCAGGAGCGCATCAACATGTTCGCTGATGCGACCGGCGACCACCAGTTCATCCACATCAACGAAGAAGCCGCCAAGATGACGCCGTTCGGCGGCACCATCGCGCACGGCTTCCTGACCCTGTCGATGATTCCCTATCTCGGCGCCAATTCGGACACGCCCAAGATCGACGGCGTGAAGATGGGCGTCAACTACGGCGGCAACAAGACCCGTTTCATCTCGCCCGTGCGCAGCGGCAAGCGCATTCGCGGCCACTGGAAGCTGCTCGAAATGGTCGAGAAGCGCCCCGGCCAGTGGCAGCAGACCTGCGAGATCACCATCGAGATCGAGGGCGAGGACAAGCCCGCGCTGATCTGCGAGTGGATCACCCAGCTGTTTGTTTGATTTAGGGGGCGGCACCAGCCCACTCCCCCACCCGACCACCCAGAACCTAGGGGTAATCTTTGGGTGGTCGGGTGGGGGAGTGGGCTGGTGCCGCTCTCCGCAAGGAGAAAAGAAATGTCACGTGACGCCGTCATCGTTTCCACCGCCCGCACCCCGCTGACCAAGGCCGGGCGCGGTTCGTTCAACAACACGCTGGCCCCGACTCTGGGCTCGTTCTCGGTCAAGGCCGCGGTCGAGCGCGCGGGTCTCGAAGGCGGCGAGATCGACGACGTGCTGTTCGGCGCGGCGATGCAGCAGGGCTCGCAGACGATGAACGTCGCGCGCCTGATCGCGCTGCGTTCGGGGCTGCCGGTGACCGTGCCGGGCATGTCGATCGACCGCCAGTGTTCCTCGGGTCTGATGACCATCGCCACCGCCGCCAAGCAGATAATCGTCGACCGGCAGGACATCTGCGTCGCCGGCGGGATCGAGAGCATCTCCAAGGTCAGCGGCAGCGGCAAGGCGTTCGTCGAGACCGATCCCGAACTGCTCGAGATGCACAAGGACACCTACATGCCGATGATCGGCACGGCGGAAGTGGTGGCCAAACGCTACGGCATCAGCCGCGAGGCGCAGGACGAATACTCGCTCCAGTCGCAGCAGCGCACCGCGGCCGCGCAGGCGTCGGGCAAGTACGACGACGAAATCGTACCGTGCAAGGCGACCATGGCGGTGATGAACAAGGAAACCAAGGAAGTCGCCTTCGAGGACGTCGTCGCCGCGAAGGACGAGTGCAACCGTCCCGACACCACGCTCGAAGGGCTGGCCAGCCTCAAGCCGGTGATGGGCGATGGCTATACGATCACTGCGGGCAATGCGAGCCAGCTCGCAGACGGGTCCTCGGCCTGCGTGCTGATGGAAGCCAAGGTTGCCGAACAGCGCGGGCTGCAGCCGCTCGGCCGCTATGTCGGCATGGCGGTGGCCGGCACCGAGCCCGATGAAATGGGCATCGGCCCGGTCTATGCCATCCCCAAGCTGCTCAAGGCGTTCGATCTCAAGATGGACGACATCGGCCTGTGGGAGCTGAACGAGGCCTTCGCGGTGCAGGTGCTCTATTGCCGCGACACGCTGGGCATCCCGGACGAGCTGCTCAACGTCAACGGCGGCTCGATCTCGATCGGCCACCCCTTCGGCATGACCGGGGCGCGCTGCACCGGCCACGCGTTGATCGAAGGCAAGCGCCGCGGCGTGAAATATGCCGTCGTCACCATGTGCATCGGCGGCGGCCAGGGCGCGGCGGGGCTGTTCGAAGTCTTCTGATCGCGACCGAACTGGGATAAGGGTGGGCGGCGCTCGGGAAACCGGGGGTCGCCCGCTGCGTTTGGGCAGGGAGAGGAAGCACCGATATGCGATTCGCGAGATATTCCCTGATGGCTTGCGCGGCACTGGCGCTTGCGTCGTGCGGCGGACGGGATGAAGCGGCGGACAGCGCCGATGCACCCGCTCCGACCGCAAAGCAGGCCGAGCTCAATGCCGCACCGCAATTCGCCTCGACCTACACCGAATTCGACCTCACCAAATGCGAGGTGCTGAGCGAGGAGCGTGAGGAAGGCTCGTCGGCAGAATACCGCTGCCCGGGCTTCGGAGACCTCCCGCTGCTGGTGCAGGAAGGCGATGGGCGGTTCGATCTCGACGCAGGCAGCGACGACGGGGGTTTCCAGACCATCGGCGCATTCAACGATATCGGGGATACGGTCGAATGGCGCTTGAAGGACGGCCAGCCCTTCGCGGTGATCTTCCGCTTTCTCGACGTGACCGAGGGAGCCAGAGGCCGCAGCGTGCTGGCGGTCGAGACCGTCGGTCGACCGGGCAAAGGCGCGTGCCGGGTTGCGCAGATCGCCGGCAATGCCCCCGACGCGAACCAGAAGGCACGCGAGCTGGCCGATGCTGCGGCAGCAGACGCTTTCGTCTGCTCGTCGCAACCCGAACGGGTCGGCAACGCCGAATAGGCGGCGCAGCGTTACAGGAGGGGGCCGAGCACGATGGGAATCATGGAAATCATCGGGATCGCGGGCAGCGTCAGCCTGCTGGCGGGCTGGCGGCTCTACCTGTGCATCTTCGCCACCGGTCTTGCGATGCGGCTCGACGCGCTGCCGGTGCCCGAACATCTCGCCAGCCTCGCGGTGCTGGAAAATCCGTGGGTGATGGGCGTCGCAGCCGTCGCGGCGGTGGCGGAGTTCTTCGCCGACAAGGTGATGTGGCTCGATTCGGCATGGGACGCGGTGCACACTTTCGTCCGCCCGGTCGGAGGCGCGCTGCTTGCGCTGGCGATCGTCGACCCGTCG
>JBGSPZ010000323.1:0-3797 GCA_041738375.1 Parerythrobacter sp.
CCCCGCCGCCCGCCCCGCCTTCAGAGGCACAGCCACCCGCAGAAGCGGAACCGGTCCCGCCTCCCCCGGTGCGCCGTGAGCCGGATGTCGAGCACGAACCGGTCGCCACCCCGGCCTATCGCGAGAGCGAGCCGGACGATCTCCCGCCGAGCGTGGTCGAGACATCCCGCGCGCCTTACCCCGAACCCGAGTTCGACGAGGTCTCGCAGTTTGACCGCCAGCCGCCGTTCCGCGGACGCCGCAATCCGCTCAAGATCTGGACCGCCGCCGCGGTGCTGTTCGCGCTGGTCGCCTCCGGCCTGATCTATGCCGTCAGCTATTACGGCATGCCCGACTGGGTGCCGTTCAGCCGCGCGACCTTCGGCCCGGAACAGCCCGACCTCGTGCTCGATTTCCCGGCCGACAAGCAGGACCGCCGCACCCTGCCCAACGGCACCGAGTTCTTCGGCGCGAGCGGGACGATCACCAATGTCGGGCGCGCCACGCTCAAGGTGCCCTCGATCCTGATCGTGATGCGCGACCAGCGCGACAAGCTGGTCTACAGCTGGGAGGTCGTGCCGCCCGAAAGCACCCTTGCGCCGGGCGAGAGCATGACCATTAACGAAGTCGCGCGCGACGTGCCCAAATCGGCCAAATATGCCGAGATCGGGTGGAAGGCGACGCGCTGAGCGGGCGGTGTCGCGCTCGCTCCGCCGCCGCGCGCAAATTCGTTTCACAGGCGGGCAATCATTCGCTTGCGGAGTCAAAACCGCTTTGCTAGTGGCGCGCTCCTACCAAGCGGGGCCGCACGGCCCGTGCTGACTGTGTGCGGTCGTGGCGGAACTGGTAGACGCGCAACGTTGAGGTCGTTGTGGCCGAAAGGCCGTGGAAGTTCGAGTCTTCTCGACCGCACCAATTTTCCTGAAATCGCTGGGTGGCTGATGGTCGCCGGCCGTGCCGCCGAACGCACGGGTCAGGCGGGCGATTCGCGGCTCCGGAGTGACAATTTGTTCAGCTTTCAACACACGCGGCTGAACAAGTTGCCCGACTTTGCACAGTGCGCGCATGACGAATAAAGTTGCGCGGCGCTGCCGGGTGAGGGCGTGGGGGGTTCGGTTTTCAAAGAGCCGGGGCGAAGTTAGCAGGACCGGCGTTTGTAGGAAAATGGCTCGTTCTCCGCGCAATTTCGCACCTCCACCGCCCCCAAGCAGGCGTGGAGCTACGATGCTCTCGGACGTCTGCACGAGGTGCAGAAATACGACTCGACCAGCGGCATCCTGCTCGACACCCACCGGTTCCTCTACGACGGTGATGCGCTGGTGGCGGAATACAGCGCGGCGGGTGCCATGCTGAAGCGCTACCTCCACGGCCCTGCGGCAGGGGCGGACGATCCGCTGGTCGAATATGCAGGCGCAGGCACCGCTGCCCCGGGCCGCCGCAACCTCTACGCGGACGCACGCGGCTCGATCGTGCTGAGCACCGACAGCGCGGGCGGCGCGGCGCAGATCAACAGCTACGACGAGTACGGGGTCCCCGGACAGGCCAACACCGGGCGGTTCCAGTACACCGGGCAGATCTGGCTCCCCGAGCTGGGGATGAACTACTACAAGGCCCGCATGTACTCCCCGCTGCTCGGGCGGTTCATGCAGACCGACCCGATCGGCTATGAGGATAACGTTAATCTCTATGCCTATGTCGGGAATGATCCTATCAATGGGGTCGATCCGACTGGAACATCCTGCAAGACCTCAGGTAATGGCAAGGATCTAAAGGTCGAATGTAAATTTGACGACAGAGCTAGCTTCAGAAGGGCAGGTATCTCGAACGCTCAAATCAGAGCGGCCGAAAAGCAGTACACGAACGCCGTGACCAAACTACTTTCTAATCCCGACGCTTCTCACACTATAGAGGTTGGAGATGAAAAATTTAAGGTCACTGCAGGGGAAATTGGAAATGGACTTGCGAAGGCATTTGTCACCTATGACAAGGGCACCGGTAGAGCCTCGATGGCCGGGGGACTTTCTCCATTGAAGCCATCTGACAAGCCGAACGGAGGACTTCCCTTTAAGCTTCGGATCGGGGGTGACTTCTTCAGGGAGCACCCCAATCGATTTGGCGACCTCGCGACAGAGCAGCGGCGAACTATTATTCATGAGGGAATTCATACAGTTAAGGGCGAGTCTGTTATGTCGGACCAATTTAAGGCCGGAACGTTCAAGAATGACCATCAGACTCCATATTTGAATGCTGCCACGATATTTGATAGAATGTGAGAAATTTCTATGAAAATTGTCCATATTGGGCTACTTTTTGCTTTGTCAGCATGCTCAAATAAGCCGATAGATGGCGTTGACCATCTGAATTTCGATGCAATCTATAGAACAAAATCCGGCCATGAGGTGAAATATACCCTCGGTGACGATAAAGTTCTTCAAAGATGGAACATATTTAATCCATTGGAGCCAGATGAAAATTACAATTCGGTATCGATTACTGAGATTGGCGATTTGATTATTTTAGGGAATTTTTTGATCATCCCAAAGGATCCAAGCAGTGGAATCAGATGGAGTAAAGGGTCATTGAATTGCAAAAAGATTCTATCTTTTAATCATAATAACATTATGACGCATCGAATTAAATGCTATGTTGATACCGAAGACGAATACATAATCTTTGATTATAATGAATTTAGAGGGATCCTGCATCTGGAGGAGCATTGTGAATTTTGTGGAGATGATGAAATAGAATCACTTGTGAGTGACCACGGCATTGGAGCGCAGATTCATGCCAGAGCAAATGCGCCTGATTGATGTTATGCGGTTCTATGTACAAGCGTGCTCAACCATTACAATTAGGTGGATCGCATCAAGTGACCGCACACCGTTGCGCTATGCTCAACCCCGCCGCAGCGATGCCCGAGCGTGCCGGTCTCGATGCGACCCACACGCGCGACGTGTTCTACATGTACGATATCCGCGGGCTGCAACTGCGCGCGACCTTCGACACGGCGGCGGGCGACGGCCTCTACACCAGCTATGACCGCTATGGCCGGGTGACCATCAACCGCGAGCGCAAGGACGGGACCGACTATTACCTGCGCCATGGCTACAATGTGGACAGCAGCCGCAGCTGGATCAGATACCCCGACCTCGTCCAGTTCAACTACAGCTACAGCTCGGGCGGGCAGTTCAACCAGATCATGGATACAGCGAACACCGTCCTTGCCGATTACAACTACAACCCGCGCGGCGAGCTGGCGCAGATCGATCGCGCCGCGACCGCGCCCGACCAGGCGTGGAGCTATGATCTGATCGGGAGGCTCGCCAGCACGGGCTGGAGCAATGCGGCAGCACCGCTCAATCCCGCCGCAGCGATGCCCCCGCATAGGGATCGCCCGTAGGAGGCAGGTCGCCACGAGGATCGTCGGTCTTCTGTGCAGCCGGAGGCGCTGGCGGCACCGAACCCTGCTGCCACAAGCCGCTGATCGACGCAGCCACCACGGGCGCGCCAATCAAGGGGAAGTACTGCTCGTTCCCGGCCTTCCCGCTTTACCCGATGCTCACGCAGCCTTGCCCAGCTCGATGAAACGCGCGAGATGCTCGTCCTCGTCGCCCATCACGTGGCCGAGCATCGTCAGCCGCTTGGCATAGTGCGACAGCGGCAGTTCCCAGGTCATACCGATGCCGCCGTGCATCTGGATCGCTTCCTCGGCGACCAGCCGCCCGACCTTGCCCACGGTGTACATCGCCGCCGCGCAAAAGCGGTCGCGCTGGTCGGCGCCCTTGTCGAAATTCGCCGCCGCGTTGATCGCCGCCGAG
>JBGSPZ010000364.1:0-3835 GCA_041738375.1 Parerythrobacter sp.
GACGGCCGCGAGTTCGGCGCCAGGGTCCTCGTCAATGCCGCAGGTGCCTGGGCCGACCCGATCGCGCAACTTGCCGGCGCGGCACCGCTGGGGATCACGCCGTACCTGCGCACCGTCGTGCAGATCGATGTGCAGCCGGCCGCGCCTGCCGAGCTGCCGCTGGTCCTCGACATATCGGGCGGCTTCTATTTCAAGCCCGACAATGGCCGGGTCTGGCTCAGCCCGCACGACGAGACCCCGACCGTCGCTCACGATGCCGCGCCAGAGGAACTCGCGGTGGCCGAAGCGATCGACCGGTTCGAGCAGGTGGTCGACTGGAAGGTCCGGCGGGTCGAGCGCAGATGGGCCGGACTGCGCAGTTTCGCACCCGACCGCGCACCGGTTTATGGCTTCGACGGTGTGGCCGAAGGTTTCGCGTGGTTCGCCGGGCAGGGCGGTTACGGCATCCAGACCGCCCCGGCGGCGGCAATGCTGATGGCCGACATCCTGCTCGGTCGCTCCCCCTCCGAAGCGGTGCGAATGATCGACCAGTCGCTCTATCTGCCGACGCGCTTTGCCTAGATTTCTGCCAGCGAGAGGTTAGACTGAGGGCGGGTCGTTCGACAGGAGAAGAGCCGATGGCGCATCGTTTCGAAATACGTAAGAACAAGAAGGGCGAGTTCGTTTCCTATTTCATCTACAATTCGGAAACGATCTGGTGGACCGAAGGCTACAGCTCCAAGGCGAGCGCCAAGAACGCGATCGAATCCATCCTGAAGAACGGGCCGGCAGCAGAAGTGGTCGATGCGACCGGCTGAACGCGCGGTTGGACCGAGATCATGAGGTAAACCGGGAGGGCGCGGAGTGATTCCGCGCCCCTTTTCGTGTCACCTTCGGGCTTTCTCCGCTTCGGCACTGGCGAGAGCATCGGCCCGTTCGTTTTCGGGGTGGCCGTCATGGCCTTTCACCCAGTGCCATTCGACTCGGTGACGCGCGGCGGCTTCGATCAGCTCGTGCCATAAATCGGCATTGCGTACCGGTTTCTTGCTCGCATTGATCCAGCCGCGCTTCTTCCACCCGTGGACCCACTTGGTGATCCCGTCGAGCACATATTTGCTGTCCGAATAAAGGTCGACCGCGCAGGGTTCGGTAAGGGCGTTGAGCCCCTCGATCGCGGCGGTCAGTTCCATCCGGTTGTTGGTGGTGTCGGGATCCCCGCCCGACAGTTCCTTCTCGTGGCGGCCCAACCGCAGAATCGCGCCCCAGCCGCCGGGTCCCGGGTTGCCCTTGCACGCCCCGTCGGTGAATATCTCTACTTGTTTCATGAATTGCGCGGTGTAGCGGCTAACGGCGGTCAGGCGAAGAGACGATCGCCCAGTTCGGCGTAAACGTCCCACCGCCGGACAAAGTCCATCGGGTCCTTGCGGGTGACATGGGCATCGGACGGCGTATCGATCCAGTCCTGCGCGCGGCTGGCGACAAAGCGCAGGCAGGCCGCTTGCGCGAGCACTGGCATAGCCGTGGTCTCGCGCGGCTCGAGCGGCCGCACCGATGCATAACCCCGCATCAGCGCGTCGCCGATCTCGGCGTGGAATTGCGACCCGTCCCGGTCGAAGCACCAGGCTGCATGGGTCACCGCCAGATCGTAGGCCATGGCCCCATTGCAGGCGAAGTAGAAGTCGATCAGGCCGGTGACCGTGTCGCCCAGCATCAGGACATTGTCGGGAAACAGGTCGCTGTGAATGATCGTCTGGGGAAGCAGTGTGGGCCAGTCACGCAAGACCTGCTCGCCGCGCGCGATCATCTCCGGCAGGCGAGGGTTGATGCGCGCCAGCTCTTCGCCACAGCTTTCGAGCGCGGTCAGGTTGCGGGCCACATCGAGCCTGTTTGCGCGTGTCTTCCCGAAGCTTTGCGCCGCAAGATGCATCTCGGCCAGCGACGCGCCGACTGCATGAGCCTGCCGCGGCGTCGGCCGGTCGATGGACACGCCGGGCAGATATTCGATCAGCGCAACTGCCTTGTCGTCATCGAACATGCGCCATGATGCGCCCTGCCGGTCGTGGATCGTGTGCGGCACGGGAAGACCATGCGATGAAAGGTGATCGAGCAGGTCGAGAAAAAACGGCAGCTCGGCAAGTTCGATGCGCCGTTCGTACATCGTCAGGATGAACCGGGCCCCGTTTCCGTCGGGCCCGGTCGTTTCCAGCATCCAGTTGGAGTTGGAAACACCCTCGGCAATACCCTTGGCCGATAACAGTTCGCCCACATCGTATTGCGCGATCAGTGCGGCCAGATCTTCCGCCGAAAGATGGGTGTAGACTGCCATTTTGCGGCAGTCAGTCGGTGAGAACGCGCGGCAGCTTGAACACCATCTTCTCTTCAGTGGTGACCAGCGTCTGTTCCTCGACCACACGCCATTCGGCGAGCTTGTCGATCACCTCGCGGACCAGCTTTTCCGGCGCCGAGGCTCCTGCCGTCAACCCGAGTGTTCCGACGCCCTCGAGCCACTCGGGCTCGATCTCCGAAGCGCGCTGGATCAGTCTGGCATCGGTGCCGCATTTTTCCGACACTTCGACCAGCCGCAGCGAGTTCGAGCTCTTGGGCGAACCGATGACCAGCACAAGGTCGCAGCTTGGCGCGATTTCCTTGACCGAAGCCTGCCGGTTCGAAGTGGCATAGCAGATGTCTTCCGCCCGCGGGGCGACGATCGAGGGAAAGCGCCCCTTGAGCGCCTCGACCACCTTCGCCGTATCATCGACCGACAGCGTCGTCTGGGTCAGGAACGAGAGATTGCCATCGTCGGCCAGATCAAGCCCGGCGACATCCTCGACCGTTTCGACCAGCGTCATCCGGCCTTCGGGCACCTGTCCCATCGTCCCGATGACTTCGGGGTGGCCGGCATGGCCGATGAAGATGATGTGCTGGCCCTTTTCGATCTGGCGCTCGGCCTGGCGGTGGACCTTGCTGACCAGCGGGCAGGTGGCGTCGACGTAGAACAGCTTGCGGCGCTCGGCCTCGGCGGGGACCGACTTGGGAACCCCATGCGCGCTGAACACGACCGGCGCATCGTCGGGCACTTCGTCGAGCTCCTCGACGAAAACCGCACCCTTGGCGCGCAGTTCCTCCACCACATAGCGGTTGTGCACGATTTCGTGCCGGACATAGACCGGGGCGCCGAACCGCTCGAGTGCGCGCTCGACAATCTCGATCGCACGGTCGACACCGGCACAAAATCCGCGCGGCGCGGCGATCAAAACCTTCAGATGCGGCTTGTCGACTTCGGTCGTCTCGGACGGAAAGGGGGCATTCATGTCCAAGCCTCTAGCGCAGCCTCGCGAGGGCCGCTAGGGCCATGCCGAGCGAAATTCGAAGGACCTCCCGTAATGACCGTGCGCCGCAAAATCCTCCCCGCTTCGATCTTGGCAGTCGCGCTGGCCGGGTGTGCCAGCGAAGGGGAACTCGTCGTCGGCGACGGGGTGGGCATTACCGCGGTCCGCTCGGCGTGTCCGGCGGTCGGCATTCCGGATTACACGGGCGATGTAACGGTATTTCGACAGGCCGGTGACAAGAGCGCCGCGAATGTCGATTTTACCGCCGCGATGACCAATCTGCGCAGCAATTGCAGCGACAGCGCCGAAAACGTCTATACCGAGGCGAGCTTCGATATCCTGGTCAGTCGCAGCGATCCGCGCGGCGCGCGTACGGTGACGGTGCCCTATTTCTCGACCGTCTTGCAGGGCGGATCGGCGGTACAGGCCAAGCGCATCGGTTCGGTCACGGTCCAGTTCGCCGACGGACAGACTCGCGCCCGTGCCCAAGGCAAGGCCGGGGCCTTCGTCAACCGCGCGGCGGCGAC
>JBGSPZ010000395.1:0-5666 GCA_041738375.1 Parerythrobacter sp.
CGCGCGCCCGATCGGCTTTCGGTGCCGGTGGAGGAGGCCTTGGGCACCGGAGTTCGCTTGGGCATCGGGATTGGCATGTCGGGCGCGGTCACCGGCTTGGGGACAGCCTTGCGGCCCTGCTCGCCCGCCGCGCCTTCGTCCGGCTGCGGATCGTCGGCATCGGGCGTATAGTCGCGGGTCACGACGGTGACGGTGAAGGCCTCGAGCACCGTCTGCTCGACATCGGCGACGGCCTCGGGGCTGAATATCCGCGCAAGGCCATAGAGCCCGACGATATGCAACAGCACGATCAGCGCGATGAGCCACGGCTTCGGCCTGCGTCGGGTGTCGGAGTATCTGCCATCGGGCGTCGTTGCCATCGAACCGCGCCTCCCCATCTGCGCAACACTGTGTCTGCGCGCGATGTTAGGACAATCCGGCGCGTCTGGCGATGGCCTGACGCGTTGCCCGCAGCATCGGCACAAACACAAACGGCGGCCCCCGAAGGGACCGCCGCCTGTTGGTTCAGCGAAGCTGACGGGTTCGGATCAGAACGCGTAGCTCACGCCGATCTTGAGACGCCACACCGAGGACGAGACGTTGATGAAGTTGTCGTTCTCGATCGCATCGGCACCGACGAAGTTGGTGAAGATGTAACGACCCTGCGAGTCGACCCCGCTCACCGTCGCGACATCCTGCAGCCCCGCGAAGTTCCGCCGACGCTGGAGGTTCCAGCTACTGTCGAGGAAATTCAGGAAGTTGTCCATCGTGGCGTAGAGTTTGATCTTGTCATCGCGCCCGAACAGACGACCCGGACCCGGGATCTCCTGCGAGAACGAAAGATCCATGTCGTAGTACCAGTCGTTGTCGCAGGTGTTCCGATCGATTGTCCGTCCGGCAAAGTCCTTGGCACAATCCTGAGTCGCAGCCCAGGCGGCGAGCGCACCGGCGGCAGCCTGGCTGGTTGCGGTCGGAGCAACATTGGGATCGTTCGCTCCGGTCGGGATATAGGCCAGGGCGTTGTCGCTGCCCGATGCGCTGTCGTTGAACACCCCGCTGCCCGCAAAGGTCAGGCTGTAGGGCCGGCCCGAGCGGGCAACGAAGGTGAACGCCAGCCGGGTCGAGAGATCGTCGAAGAACTCTTCGCGGAACGCCAGGCGGCTGGTGATGTTGTGCTTGCTCGCATAGAAGCCGCGGCTCGGCTCCGGGTTCTGCCGGTCGAAAGCTGCGGTCAGGTCATAGTTCGAGCCAGCGGTCGAGCTGAACATGTTCCGCCGGTCTTGCGAGTCGGAATAGGAGTAGCCGAGGTTGAAATCGACTCCGCCATTGTCGGTGAACAGCCCGCCTTCGAAATTCTTGGCAAGGATGATCGAAGCAATGTGGCTTTCGAAGCTGCCCGCATTGGTCAGCTGCAGTTCGTCGTCACGGCCGGTGTTGAAGCAGACCGAATTGACGTTCTGGAACACCGGAGCCGGGTTGAGGTCGACCAGCTGCGCGGTACAACCGGCCACGTTCGGGTCGATCGCACGATAGATCGGGCGCCCGTCGATGGTGAAACCGTTGACACCCAGTGCCGGGTTCACCGTCTGCGACAGGTCGACGATGGTGAACGGATCCCGGTAGCGGCTGTAGATATAGTCGAGCGTCAGGTCCCAACCGCTGAAGAAGCCGGTCTCGGCGAAGTTCATTTCCGCCTGGAAGCCGGCGTTCACGCGCAGCACCGAAGGCTGCTTGATGTCGGGGCTGATCGACTGCGTATCACCGAGGCCCTGTGCGGCCTGTGCCGACGCCGATTGCTGGAAGCAAGTCGGCACGCCGGTGAACTGGCCGTTGACCACGACATCGAGCTGCTGGCCCGGTGCGAGGCCGCACGCCGCATCCTGCGTCGTGCCGGTGGCGAAACCGCGACCGTCGTTCTGGAACGCATTGCCGAACCACACCAGCGGATCACCGCCAGAGAAGATGCCGACACCTGCACGGAAAGTGGCGTAGTCGAAAATGCCGAACTCGCCCGCATCATAGGTCAAAGCCAAACGCGGCATGATGATCGGGTCGAGCGTGCTGAAGCCGGCATTGTTGTTGATGCCGTAGCGATCGCGGAACACCGGGTTGAGCGCCGGGCGGCCGCCGTCGTACCAGTCCATGCGAACACCAAGCACGGCTTCGAGCCGGTCGGTCACCTGCCATTCGTCCTGCGCGAAGACCGAGTAGATCTGGCGCTTGAACGCGGCTGCGGCGTCAGTCACGTCGCCGGTGGCAGAGAAGTTACCGAACGCCCCTTCGGTGTTGCCCGAGATCACGTTCGACGGCGTGGTGCTGGTCTGGAAGTTGCCCAGGCCGGGCGACAGCAGGCCGGCCTGAAGATCGGCGAGGCTGCGGAAGACCAGCGTACCGGTGGCGTTCTGGACGAACAGGTTGAACAGGTCGGCAGAGTTGAGTTCGAAGCCGACCTTGAGTGTATGATCGCCAGCGAACAACGTGGCAGCCGCGCGATACTGATCGATCTTGGTCTTCAGATCATTGCCCGAGCGCGAGATGCCCGGTCCGGCCAGCACGGTGCCGTCGGGACCGGTGGGGTTGTTGATGCCGACGATGATGCGCGGGATCGGGTTGGCCGATTGGGCCTCGCCGCCGCCGATCGGATCCTGAAGGTCCTGCACGTCGGCGCGCGAGAAGCGCAGTTCGGTCGAGAAATTGTCGCTCCACTGCGAGTAAAGGCGGGCCGAGTAATAGTCCGACTTGGTGCCGCTGATGCGGAAGGTGTTCCGACCGATTGCCTGCGGCGAGGAGCCGGTGAACAGATCGTCGGGCAGGGTCGAGGCTTCCTCGAGCCGCTGGTAGGTCGTCTCAAGCCGGTGATCGTCGGTGATCTGGAGGTCGGCACGAACGAAGTAGCGATCGTTCTCGAACGGACGGCTGGTCACCAGCGGACCGGTATCGACCCCGTATACGTCTCTGAGGACGTCGGAGATCGCATTGAACTGGGCTTCGGTGATCCCGACCTGCTCGTTCGGGAAGCCCGCGCCGACCGGGCCGTCATCCTGCGACTGGCCGGCTTCCTGGTGCTCGTAGGCGCCGAACAGGAACAGGCGATCCTTGATCACCGGGCCGCCGATCCATGCGCCCCAGCGCTTTTCCGGCTCGATCGGCGCGACGTTGATCGAAGTGCCGTTGTTGTCGAAGTTCGACGCGCGCAGGCCGTTGTCCGAATATTCGAAGAAGCCGCCGAAGCGGTAATCGTTGGTGCCGGACTTGGTAACGACGTTGATCGCACAGCCGGTGAAGTTGCCGTAATCGACATCGAACGGGGCGAACTGGACCTGGGTCTCGCGCACCGCGTCATACGGCAGCGGGGTCGACGAACGCGACGAGAAGCCGGTGTCATTAAGGCCGAAAACGTCACCCTGGCTGATGCCGTCGACGGTGAAGGCGTTGCCGCGGTCGTTGCCGCCGAGGCAGGAAATGCGGTCCTGGCCCGAACCGCCATCGTCACGGTCGAGGCTGACGCGCGGGTCGAGACGGATGACATCGCGAATGTCGCGGTTGAAGCTCGGTGCGCTTTCGAGCACTTCGAGCGAGAACGCGGTGCCCGGGCCGACCGCCAGCTGGGTCACCTGCACGCGGGTGCCGGTCACGACGATTTCGCCAGCGCCCGAGGCGAGGGTGAAGGTCAGGTCGGTCGCGCCCTGCAGCGAGGTGTAGATTTCGCCGACCGACTGGCCCTCGTAGCCGCCGGCGTTGACCGCAACCATGTAGGGACCGCCGACGACCAGGCCCGCTGCGGCAAACGAGCCGTCGCTGCCGGTGATCAGCGTGCGCTCTGCACCGGTACGAGTGTCGGTGATGATGACCGTCGCTCCGATGACCGGCGAGCCGTTCTCGTCGGCCACGCGGCCCTGGACCGAAGACGTGATCTGCTGCGCCATCACGGGGGCGGGCAGGATGACGCCGGCCGTAAGGCTGAGGGCGCTGGCGGCAAGAAGGTATCTGAGTTTCATGGGTGAACGGTCCCTGTTCTCTGATCGAAACGGAAAGGCGGGTTGGATGGCCCGCCCGCTAAATGCGATAAGTGACGCGAAAAAGCGGAATTTGTGACCGCGCAATGACAGCGCGGCCAAAACTTTTACACAGGCTGGGATAATACGGATTGTTTCCGATAAATCAGACGCTTAACTGTGTTGCTGCGTTGCAACAGGCAGAGCGGATTCTTTCGCTACGATGAATCGCCGCAAGCTGGCGGGGAATCGCCGCTTGGAGTCGGGACGGTGGGAGAATCAGGCGAGATTGATCTCGCGCAGCCGCTGAAGCAGGAATTCGTGGCTCGAGATCGGCGGCGGTGCTTTCCCGTCGTCGCACGAAGGCAGGGTCTCGATCACGTAGTCCGGCCGGAAATGCAGGAAGAACGGCATCGAATAGCGCGCACGATAGGCCGCCTCGCCATGCGGGTTGACGACCCGGTGGGTGGTCGACACCAGCCGGCTGTTGGTCAGCCGGTCGAGCATGTCGCCAATGTTGACCGCCAATGCACCGGGCGGCGGATTAACCGGCAGCCATTCGCCCTGCTTGGTCAGCAGTTCGAGCCCGGCTTCCTCCGCCCCGAGCAGCAGGGTGATCGTGTTGATGTCGCCATGCGCGGCTGCGCGGATCGCGCCTTCGGCTTCCTCGCCCTCCAACGGGGGATAGCGCAGCAGGCGCATCACCGAATTGCCATCGGCGACCGTCGGGACAAAGAAATCCTCCGCCAGCCCCAGATGGATGGCGATTGCGCGCAGCACCCGGTCACCCGCTTCCTCGAATGCCGCGTAGAGCGCCTCGAAAGTTTCCCGGAAACCGGGTATCTCGTCCGGCCAGATATTCGGCTGCATGAATTCGGACAGCGGGTGGCCTGCGGGCAGGCTGCGTCCGACATGCCAGAATTCCTTGAGGTCGTGGACCCTCGCGTCCTTCGCCTTTTCCGTACCGAACGGGGTATAGCCGCGCGCGCCGCCGCCCCCGGGTATGTGATACTTGCGCTTCACCTCGTCCGGCAGGGCGAAGAACTGCTTCGACATTTCCTCTGCGCGCGCGATCAGTTCGGCGGGAATGCCGTGGTCACGGATGATGGCGAAGCCGTATTCGGAGAAGCTGCGGCCGAGTTCGTCGGCAACATCGGCGAGCCGGCGGGCGATGGAAACGGAAGCGATGTCGGTCATAACGGTCGTCTTACAGCGGCAGGAACAGTCCGGCGAGCGCGGCGCTCATCAGGTTGGCGAGCGAGCCGGCGGCGAGCGCCCGCAAGCCCAGTTTGGCGATAACCGGCCTTTGGTTCGGCGCAAGTCCGCCGGTCACCGCCATCTGGATCGCGATCGACGAGAAATTGGCAAAACCGCACAGCGCGAAGGTGACGATCGCCCGGCTGCGGTCGGTCAGCCCCTTGATCTGGCCCAGCTCGATGAAGGCGACGAATTCGTTCAGCACGATCTTGGTGCCGAACAATCCGCCTGCGACCTGCGCCTGGTTCCAGTCAGCGATGCCGATCAGATACATCACCGGCGCGAACACATAGCCGAGGATTTGCTGGAACGAGATGTCGGGAAAGCCGAACAGCCCGCCAATCCCGCCAAGGATGCCGTTCGCCAGCGCCACCAGCGCGACGAAGACCATCACCATCGCGCCCACGGCCACGGCCAGCTTGACGCCGGTCTGAG
>JBGSPZ010000430.1:0-3660 GCA_041738375.1 Parerythrobacter sp.
GCTCCTCGTCGTCCTGCGCATGGGCGGACCCGGTCATGAGCGCCCCCGCCAGCATCAGCAAGGGCAGCGCGGCAAGCAGGCTTTTCATCGGCGATCTCCTCTGCCTTCATCGATGCCACGGCCTGCGAGGCGCGACAAGCCGCAGGCGAGCGCCTATGATTGCGCAATGATTCTGCGGTCCGCCATACTCGACGATGTCCCCGCGCTCGCGAAGTTCGGCAGCGACACATTCTGCGCTGCGTTCGGCCACCTGTACAAGCCTGAAGACCTCGCGAGCTTCCTTGAGGAGGTTTATTCCGAGGCTGCGGTGTATGAGGAGGTCGCGGGCGACCAATGCATTCACCAGCTCGCTTGCGATGGCGCTGAACTGGTCGGCTACGTCAAGTTGCGCTACCCGAGCTGGTACGCCGACCAGTCCGACGCCCGCGACCCGATCGCGCTCGGCCAGCTCTACACCGGCCCGGCCCGCATTGGCGAGGGAATCGGCGCGGCGCTGATGGAATGGGCCATCGCCGAGGCGCAGCGGCGCGGCCACGACGCGATCCAGCTGTCGGTCTGGGCGGAGAATTTCGCCGCACAGCGGTTCTACAAGCGCTATGGCTTCGCCAAGATCGCGGATATCGATTTCTTTGTCGGGCAACATCGCGACGACGAATTCCTGTATGAATTGCGATTGGGATGAGAGGAGAGCGACAATGAGCGAGTTCGGTTTTGCGAGCACGGCGGAAGAAGTGCTGGAAGGCAAGGACCTGAGCGGGCGGACCGCTTTCATCACCGGCGGCTATTCCGGCCTCGGCAAGGAAACCGCGCGGGCGATGGCTGCCAAGGGCGCGCATGTCATCTTCGCCGGGCGCGACCAGGCGAAGCTCGACGAGGCCGCGCAGGAAATCGCCGCCGAAACCGGTGCGACGGTCGATACGCAGCAGGTCGATCTCGCCTCGCTCGACAGCGTGCGCGAGGCCGGGGCGGATGCGCGTGGGCGGTTCGCCAAGATCGACCTGCTGATCAACAACGCCGGCGTGATGGCCTGCCCCCAGGGCACCACCGCCGACGGGTTCGAGATGCAGTTCGGCACCAACCACCTCGGCCACTTCCTGCTCACCAGCGAGCTGATGCCGCTGGTCGAAAAGGGCGAGCGTCCGCGCATCGTCAATCTTTCGAGCCGCGGGCACCATTTCGCGCCGGTCGATCTCGACGATCCCAATTTCGAGCGCCGCGAATACGACAAATGGATCAGCTACGGCCAGTCGAAGACCGCGAACATCCTGTTCAGCGTCGGGCTGGAGGATCGCTATGGCGCGAAGGGCATCCACGCCATCGCGCTGCATCCGGGCGGGATCATGACCAATCTCGGCCGTCACATGACGCAGGAAGACATGGCATGGATGATGAAGCGGATCGAGGACAACGCGAAGCAAAGCGGCGTGCAGGCGCAGGGCTTCAAGACGATCCCCCAGGGTGCGGCGACGACCTGCTGGGCCGCCACCTGCGACGAGCTGGAAGGCAGGGGCGGCGTCTATTGCGAGGACTGCCACGTCGCCGAGGAGGACGACAACGATCCGACCGGCGAGGTCAGGTCCTACGCGCTCGACACAGGCAATGCCGACCGGCTGTGGGAATTGTCCGAGCGGCTCGTCGGGCAGAGATTCGCCGCCTGACAGGTCTTTCGTCTGCCGCGCTGGTGCACCGGTCGGATCGGGGCTAGCCAAAGGCGCATCGCGGGGCCACGCGGCTCGCACAAGATTTGGGGAGAAGCCATCATGAGAACTTTCGCCGCTGCCATCGCGCTGGCCGTCGCCATGCCCGCCATGCCGACCATCGCGCTCGCGCAGACCGAGGATGCCGCGTCGCAGGACTGGGTCGATGTCAGCAATGCCTACACCCAGCAGGTGATCGACATGCAGGCACAGTTCTTCCCCACCGGGGCCTCGTCTGCAGGGTACGATCAATACGACGGGCTGGTGAACGACATGTCGCTCGACCGCGACGACCGCTACGTTGCTGCCGCATCGGCGCTCAAGGCGAAGTTCGAAGCCGCGCTTGCATCCGAAAGCAATCCCTATGTGAAGCAAGACCTCCAGATCCTGATCGATTCGCTGAACCAGGACATCGAAGGATTCGCGCTCAACCGGCAGTACATGCTCGAATACAATGACGTGCCGCAGGGACTGTTCGGCAGTATCGGGCAATTGCTTTCCGACCAGACCGCCGAGGCTCGCCGTCCCAAGGCGCTCGAGCTGCTCAAGCGCTATACCGGCCAGTGGCCGGGCACCGAGCCGATGACCACCCTCGCCAAGCGCCGCTTCGAAGCGAGCCGGGGAGAGGGCAAGATGGGGCCCTACAGGGTCGAGGTCGAGGAATCGGTCGCCAAGATCCCGATCTTCGTCAGCGGCATCCGCGAGCTGTTCGCCAAATACGACATCGGCGGTGCGGACGAGGCGCTCGACGCAATGGAGCAGCAGCTCACCGAATATGGCGAATGGACTAGGTCGACCGTCCTGCCGACCGCGCGGGACAATCCGCGCCTGCCGCCCGAACTTTATGCGCTGAGCCTGCGGCAGGTGGGGATCGACATGGACCCGCTGGAAGCGATCGAGGAAGCGCGGCGCGGGTTTTACGAAGTGCGCGCCCAGATGGAAGCGCTCGCGCCGCAGATCGCAGCGAAAAACGGCTGGACCGAGACCGATTACAAGTCGGTCATGCGCCGCCTCAAGCAGGACACCATCCCCGCCGACGAGATCGAGGGATTCTATCGCGGGGTGAACGCCGAGCTTGAAGCAAAGATTCGCGAAAACCAGATCGTCAGCCTGCCCGACACGGTATTGCAGATGCGCGTCGCCTCGGTCGCCGAAAGCGCCGCGCAGCCCGCGCCGCATATGCGGCCGCCGCGGTTGATCGGCAACACCGGCGAACAAGGCACGTTCGTGCTGACGGTCTCCAACCCGACCGCCCCTGCAAGCGAGGCCTACGACGACTTCAACCACCCGGCGGCGAGCTGGACGCTGAGCGCGCACGAAGCCCGGCCCGGCCACGAGATGCAGTTCGATGCGCTGGTCAAACAGGGCGTCAGCCTCGCGCGGCTGCTCTATGCGTTCAACAGCGTCAATGTCGAAGGCTGGGCGCTTTATGCGGAGGCCGAGATGCTGCCGCACGAGCCGATCGAGGGCCAGTTCATCGCCCAGCAGTTCCGCCTGCTGCGCACCGCCCGCGCCTTCCTCGACCCGATGCTCAATCTCGGCATGATCAGCCGCGAGGAAGCAGGGCGGGTCTTGAGCGAGGATGCACTGTTCTCGCCCGGCATGGTCAAGCAGGAGCTCGACCGCTACCAGTTCCGTTCACCGGGGCAGGCGGGCAGCTATTATTACGGCTACCGCAAGCTGGTCGACCTGCGGATCGAGACCGAGGTGGCGCTCGGCGAAAGGTTCAACGAGAAGGCCTTCAACGACTTCCTGCTCAGCCAGGGGATCATTCCGCTCGACCTGATGGCGAAAGCGGTGCGGGAAGAGTTCATTCCGTCGCAGCGGGCGAACTGACGCCAACGATCAACCCATCGTGCAGCCAGCGCCCGAGCATGGCGCCGGCCTGCGCGATGGCCGCCTCTTCGCCCAGTTGCTCGACCAGCATGGCGCAGGCATCGCCATAGCTCGCGCCGCCGAGGAG
>JBGSPZ010000437.1:0-3020 GCA_041738375.1 Parerythrobacter sp.
ATCGGCGCGACCTCGACCGCCGCCAGTCCCTGCGCCACCTGCCCGCTCGCCCCGCCGGCATACATCGGCTGCAAGCCGCAGGCCGAGAGCGCACAGGCGAGAACAGCTAGGGCGAAAGCGCGGATCATGTGACGATGTTCACCAGCCTGTCGGGTACGACGATGACCTTGCGCACCTCTGCGCCGTCGATCGAACGCTGCACGTTTGCGCTGGCGAGCGCAAGCGCTTCGAGCTCTGCCTTCGGCAGGCCCTTGGCCACCGTCAGCGTATCGCGCAGCTTGCCCTTGTGCTGGACCGCGATGGTCACCTCGTCGTCGACCAGCAGCGCCGGGTCGACTTCGGGCCAGCTGTCTTCGGCGACCAGCCCGATCCCCAGGTTGAACCGCTCGCGCGCTTCCTCGGCAAGATGCGGCATCATCGGCCCGACGAGGATCGCCAGCTTGCGGATCGCGTCCGAACGGCTGGCGGAGGGCCCGGCCTTCTCGATCGCGCCGGTCAGCTCGTAGATCCGCGCCACCGCCTTGTTGAACGACAGCGCCTCGATATCCTCGGCAACCGCGGCAATCGTCTGGTGCAGCTTGCGGTCGAGCGCCTTGTCTTGGTTCGCATCGGCACCGGCACCGCCATTGCCGCACTGCGCAAACAGCCGCCACAGCCGCTGGACGAAACGCCAGCAGCCTTCGATCCCGGCTTCCGACCACGGCAGGTCGCGCTCGGGCGGGCTGTCGCTGAGCATGAACCAGCGCACGGCATCGGCACCGTAGGTCGCGATGATCTCGTCCGGGTCGACCACGTTCTTCTTCGACTTGGACATCTTGATCACGCGGCCGATCTCGACCGGCTGGCCATCGTCCTTGAGCGTCGCGCCTTCGCCGCTGCGCTCGACCTCGCCCGGAGTGAAATAGGTCTCGCGCCCGTCGATTACCCGCGAATAGGTCTCGTGCGTCACCATGCCTTGCGTAAACAGGCTGGCGAAGGGCTCCTTCAGGTCGAGCATCCCGCATTTCGCCAGCGCGCGGGTCCAGAAGCGGGCGTAGAGCAGGTGGAGGATCGCATGCTCGACCCCGCCGATGTATTGTTCGACCGGCAGCCACTTGGCGACCTCGTCGCGGTCGAACGGCCTGTCGGCCGGCTGGCTGGCGAAGCGGAGGAAGTACCAGCTCGAATCGACGAAGGTGTCGAGCGTGTCGGTCTCGCGTTCCGCCGCGCCGCCGCAGTTCGGGCAGGTGGTGTGCTTCCACGTCGGATGGCGCAGCAGCGGGTTGCCGGGAGTCTTGAAGTCGACATCCTCGGGCAGGGTGACCGGCAGCTGCTCCTTCGGCACCGGCACCACGCCGCAGGCATCGCAGTGAATGAACGGGATCGGCGTGCCCCAGTAGCGCTGGCGCGAAACGCCCCAGTCGCGCAGTCGCCAAACGGTCTTGCCCTGGCCGCGTCCCTGCTGCTCGATGCGAGCGATGATTTCGCGCTTGGCGGCCTCGACGTCCATCCCGTCGAGGAAGTCCGAATTGACCAGCACCCCGTCGCCGGACTCCGCTACGCCAGCAAAGGGCTTGCCCGCATCCTCGATGCTGGCCGCAACCACGCGCGGGATCGGCAAGCCGTATTTGGTGGCGAATTCGAAGTCGCGCTGGTCGTGCCCCGGCACCGCCATGATCGCGCCGGTGCCGTAATCCATCAGCACGAAATTGGCGATGTAGACCGGCAGCTCCACCCCGGTGAAGGGATGCTTCGCGGTAATGCCGGTGTCGAATCCCAGCTTTTCGGCGGTTTCGAGCTCGGCGGCGGTGGTGCCGCCCTTCTTGCACAGCGCGATGAAGTCGCGCGCGGCATCGCTGCCCAGCGCCTGCGCCACGGGATGGTCCGCCGCAACCGCGACAAAGCTTGCCCCGAAAATGGTGTCAGGCCGCGTGGTGTAGACCGGGAGTTTTTCCCCGTTTGAGAGATCGAAGCTGAATTCGAGCCCCTGCGACTTGCCGATCCAGTTTTCCTGCATCAGCCGCACCTTGTCGGGCCAGGTGTCGAGGCCGGCGAGCCCCTCCAGCAGTTCCTCGGTGAAATCGGTGATCTTGAGGAACCACTGCGCCAGCTTGCGCTTCTCGATCTCCGCGCCGCTGCGCCAGCCCTTGCCGTCGATCACCTGCTCGTTGGCGAGCACGGTCAGGTCGACCGGGTCCCAGTTGACCTCGCTCTCCTTGCGGTAGACCAGCCCCGCTTCGTAGAGCGCGATGAACAGCGCCTGCTCGTGGCCGTAATATTGCGGATCGCAGGTGGCGAACTCGCGGCTCCAGTCGAGCGCGAAGCCGATCCGCTTCAACTGCGCCTTCATGTTGGCGATGTTCTCGCGGGTCCAGCCGCCGGGATGGACGCCCTTTTCCATCGCCGCGTTCTCTGCCGGCATGCCGAAGGCGTCCCACCCCATCGGGTGGAGCACCTCGTGCCCGCGCAGCTTCTTGTAGCGCGCCAGCACGTCGCCCATGGTGTAGTTGCGCACATGGCCGATGTGGATGCGCCCGCTGGGATAGGGGAACATCTCGAGCACGTAGCTTTTGGGCTTGTTGCTGTCGCTGTCGGCCTCGAAACAGCGCGCTTCGTCCCATGCGCGCTGCCAGCGCCCGTCGGCCAGCGACGGATCGAAACGAGTGTCGGTCATGAGAGCCCCGTTCGGGTTGGAAGGCTTATCCCGCGACCGACTCGCGGCGGAGGTCGCGGGCCTTGGTCAGGATGATGTCCTCAAGCTTCTGCACGGTTGCCGCCTGCACCGGCGCTTCGACCCAGTTGCCGCTGTCATTGACCTGCCGGCTCGCCGCGACGCGCAGGGCATCGGCGCGCAGATCCTGATCGAGGATCGTCACCGTCATCTTGACGCGTTCATTGGGGTTGGCCGGGTTGGCGTACCAATCGGTCACGATCACGCCGCCCGCGCTATCCGCCTGAAGCAGCGGCGCAAAGCTGACCGTGTCGAGCGCCGCGCGCCACAGATAGGCGTTGACCCCGATGGTGTTGATCTGCGCGGCCTG
>JBGSPZ010000036.1:0-15052 GCA_041738375.1 Parerythrobacter sp.
CGCCGCCCATGATGATCGCGGGCCGCTCGGCGCTCTTGAACGCATCGACCAGATCCTTGGGCAGCTTCGACAGCACCGACAGATCCTCGCCGAGGAAGGTCGCCGGATAGGTCGGGTCCCAGCTTGGCCCGATGATATAGACCTTGGCCCCGCGCTTCGCCGCCTTGCGCAGTCGGACGTTGACCAGCGGCGCTTCCCAGCGGACGTGGCTGCCGACGATCAGGATTGCATCGGCGGTCTCGATCCCTGCAAAGGTCGAGTTGAACGCGACCGCTGCGAGATTCGACACATCGTAATCCATGCCGGTCTGGCGGCCTTCGAGCAGGCTCGACCCGCAGGCCCGGAGCAGCGCCTTGGCGGCGAACATCGTCTCGCAATCGACCATATCGCCCGCGATCGCGGCGATGTCCTTGCCCGGCTTCGCCTTGGCGATGGCGGCGAAAGCCTCTTCCCAGGTCGCGGGCTTGAGGCCACCCTTCTTGCGCAAGAACACCTTGTCGAGGCGGCGCTTGCCCAGCCCGTCGACCATGAAGCGACCCTTGTCGCTCAGCCATTCCTCGTTGACGTCGTCGTTGATGCGCGGGAGCGCGCGCATCACTTCGCGGCCCTTCGATTGCAGCGTGATGTTCGCGCCCACCGCATCGGACACATCGATGCTGAGCGTCTTCTTCAGCTCCCACGGGCGCGCTTCGAACGCGTAGGGGCGGCTGGTCAGTGCCCCGACGGGGCACAGGTCGATCACATTGGCGCTGAGCTCGTGCTCAGCCGCCTGCTCGAGATAGGTGGTGATCTGCATGTCCTCGCCGCGATAGAGCGCGCCGATTTCGTCCACCCCGGCGATCTCTTCCGAGAAGCGCACGCAGCGGGTGCAGTGGATGCAGCGGGTCATCACCGTTTTGATCAGCGGACCCATGTATTTTTCGGTCACCGCCCGCTTGTTCATGTCGTAGCGCGAACCACCCCGGCCATAGGCGACCGCCTGGTCCTGCAGGTCGCACTCGCCGCCCTGGTCGCAGATCGGGCAGTCGAGCGGGTGGTTGATCAGGAGGAATTCCATCACGCCTTCGCGCGCAGTCTTGACCATCGGCGTGTCGGTGCGGATGTCCTGGCCGTCGGTTGCGGGCAGCGCGCAGCTCGCCTGCGGCTTGGGCGGCCCCGGCTTCACCTCGACCAGGCACATCCGGCAGTTGCCCGCGATGCTGAGGCGCTCGTGATAGCAGAAGCGGGGGATTTCCTTCCCCGCGATCTCGCACGCCTGCAGCACGGTCGCGCCCGCCGGGACCTCGATTTCAACGCCGTCTACGGTAACCTTGGGCATCAGTCGTCGAGCCCCCTGCGCACGAGCAACTGCTGGACGACGTCGTATCGTAAAGCGTAGTTGAAATTCACGAGCTTGTCGTAGTCAGGGAAGCAGCTCTCCCCCGCCGGGTTGAAGTCATCGGTGTAATAACCCTCGCGCAAAAACGGAGTGAGGCCGTCCGGATTTTCGACATCGGCCATAAGCTGGCTGAAGAACGGGGTATCCGCTTCCCACATGCAGCTGCCGATGTAGCGTGCGGCCAGATGGTGATAGGTCGAAAAGTCGATTTCCGTACCGTAAAGGTCGAACGGATCGTCAGTGTATTCGGGCGATCGGGCAACTTCGAGGAAGGGTTTGAGACAATCGCTCTCCTCGAATACAACAACTTCCTTGCTGGTGAAGTCGAGGCCCCGCTCGCGCGCGGACGTCAGGATATCGGCGGCGCGTTGGGGATTTTCCTCGATGTAGCAGTGGATCGCACGGCCTTGCTCGATGAAATAGGTCGGCGGATCGCCCCACCCGGCAGGTGAGGCAAGGATCTTGTTGATCCGTGCCGTCGAAATGACCACGTCTTCGTAATCGTAGCCGGGGGCCTGTGCCGACGCCGCGTTGCTCAGAGCGAACAGCGCGGCAAGGCATCCGGTAATGCAGAGCCTGACAGCGCTCATGCCGCTGTTTCCCCACCGACGGCCAACACTTGAAGTATCGAACATAGCTCAGCCCTCCTGCGCAGCCAGCAGGCGAAAGGTTGCGGTGGCAATGATCGATCGCAGGCCGAGCGTGGTCGCTTCGACCCGCGTCCCGTCGGCACACATCCGCGCCACCGGCAGGAGCTTCGCTTCGGTCGAAGCTTCAGCCTCGGTGCCGGGTTCGCTCTGCAGCAATGCGGTCACATCGTCGGGGACCGAACGGACGACGCACATCGCGACGGCATCGCGCGGGGCGAAAGTTTCGGTAGTCTTGCCTGCCGCCGCTTTCGCCAGGCGGCTTTTGAGCGGCTCGGGATCGGAAGCGATCATCACTTCGGCCAGCGCGGCGGCGAAGGGCAGATTGCCCATCCGCAGACGGTCGCTATTGCGCAGCCCCACCTTGCGCGCGCAACCTTCGTTGGCGCTCGAAAGGTTTTTGAGACCGTTGCGATACTCGGTGGTGCGGAAATCGCGCACCAGTACCGCCGAAACCTTGTCGGCGCTGCTTTCCGCGACGCAGGCGGCGTAGAGCGCCATAGTCTTGCGCGCGGCCACCCCGTCGAATTCCGATATGCGGGTGTCGCCCATCGCGCTTTCGCGCTCCGGATCGGGCCATTCGGCAGGCTTGGGATCGGCAGGCGCAGTCGGAACTGCCTGCAAAAGCATCAGGATTGCCGGAAAGATCATTTCGCCACCACTCCGTATTCAGGCGCGAACCGTGCGTTATATCCACCAAGCAATGGCAGCGAGGATGAAGACTGACGCCTTGCCACACACGCACCGAACTCCGCTTCCCAGCAAGCTGAATAATGATCAGGCATCGGGCTGAGCCTCCAGGTTGACTGCGTAGTATACGACCTCTGCCAGCTGGTTCCTCAGGGCCCAAGCGCGCAGCTTCAAGCTCTGACCTTCCATCACGCACTGACCGAAACTCTCGGACATCGCCATGATCGCCTGCTTCTCGTCGTCGCTGCCCGGATCCGTCTGGAACAGCGCGTCGAGCGTTCCAGCGTTGTGCCCCATGACGCACCCGGCAAAGCCCAGCGCGAACACGCGTTCGATATTGCCGGAGCGCTCGCCATGGAAACGCTCGGCAACAAACATTCCATCATCACCCAGCATGATCCTGTCGAGCAACAGCTCTGTCTTGTCTTCGCGCAGCAAACTCTCGGCCAAGGCACCGCGCAAAGTGGAGTGCTCGAAGCTCATCGACAGCGAGCCGCGCGCTCCCTGCATGTTTCCGACAGCCGAAAAATCGACATTGGGCATGCACTTGCGGAGCTTCTCTCCAAACACGTCATAGAGCGCCGCTTCTTCAGTGCTGCCGGGTGTGCTCGCCAGATAGGCGCGCACCTCCTCCGGCCGATCCTCGGCAACGCATTTCGCCGTGCGCATGAGGGTTTCCTGTGGCGGGGTATCGGGTCCGGCGGTCCGGTGGTCGCGCTGATCCTGGCCCAATCTGAAGCCCATGGATGATTGGGCTTGCGCCGATCCGGAAGCAGCCAACCCGATTGCGGCAAGGATTGATACGAACCCATTCCTCATTCTGCCGCCTCCCCGAATTCGGGCGCGAACTGGGCGTTGTGTTCGTGAATCCGTCGCTCGAGCTCGGGGCGAAAGTGTTTAATCAGGCCCTGGATCGGCCATGCCGCCGCGTCGCCCAGCGCGCAGATGGTGTGGCCTTCGACCTGCTTGGTCACTTGTTGCAGCATGTCGATTTCCTCGATCGCTGCATCGCCGGTGCGCAGGCGTTCCATCATGCGCCACATCCACCCGGTGCCTTCGCGGCAGGGGGTGCACTGGCCGCAGCTCTCGTTCTTGTAGAAATAGCTGATCCGGCTAATCGCGCGGACGATGTCGGTCGACTTGTCCATTACGATCACCGCCGCGGTGCCGAGGCCGGAGCCGACATCCTTCAGCCCGTCGAAATCCATCGGCGCGTCCATGATCTGCGCCGCCGGAACCAGCGGCACCGAGGAACCGCCCGGGATCACCGCAAGCAGATTGTCCCACCCGCCGGTGATGCCGCCGCAGTGCTTCTCGATCAGCTCGCGGAACGGGATGCTCATCGCTTCCTCGACCACGCAGGGCTTTTCGACATGTCCGCTGATCTGGAACAGCTTGGTGCCCTTGTTGTTCTCGCGCCCGAAGGAGCTGAACCACGAAGCCCCGCGCCGCAGGATCGTTGGCACAACCGCGATGCTCTCGACATTGTTGACCGTTGTCGGGCAGCCATAGAGCCCAGCGCCTGCCGGGAACGGCGGCTTGAGTCGGGGCTGGCCCTTCTTGCCCTCGAGGCTCTCGATCATCGCGGTCTCTTCGCCGCAGATGTACGCGCCCGCGCCGCGGTGCATGAAGACGTCGAAGTCATAGCCGCTCTTGGCAGCGTTCTTGCCCAGCAGGCCGGCGGCATAGGCCTCGTCGATCGCCTTCTGCAGCGTCTCGGCCTCGCGGATATACTCGCCGCGAATGTAGATATAGGCCGCCCGCGCGCGCATCGCGAAACCGGCGACCAATGCGCCTTCGATCAGCTTGTGCGGATCGTGGCGGATGATCTCGCGGTCCTTGCAGCTGCCCGGCTCGGATTCGTCAGCGTTGATGACGAGGAAGCTCGGTCGTCCGTCGCGGCTTTCCTTGGGCATGAAGGACCATTTCAGGCCGGTCGGGAAGCCCGCCCCGCCCCGCCCGCGCAGGCCGGAGGTTTTCACTTCCTCGATGATTGCGTCCTGTCCGCGCGCGATCAGGGTCTTGGTATCGTCCCAGTCCCCGCGCGCCTGCGCCGCCTTCAGCCCCCAGTCCTGGAAGCCGTAAAGGTTGGTGAAGATGCGGTCCTTATCGGCCAGGGTCATGCAAAGAACCCTTGCGAATAGATATAGATCGCGCCGATCACCAGCGCGGCGATGGCGGCGAACTTCACGATTCCCTTGATCGCCTTGTAGGCGATGAAGGCGAGCAAGGCGGCGACGAAAAAGGGTGCGTACTCCATCACCATTCCCCCCGATAATCGTGGTTGGCGCCGACCATTTCCTTCAGTGTAGTCGGGCCGCCAGAAGGCTCGGACGTATGCCGCCCCGGCTCTTGGGTCCCCGCCTTGGGCGTCTCGCCCGCCGCCAGCGCGTCGAGCACGGCATCGAGCCGTTCGACCGTCAGGTCCTCGTAATTGTCGTCATTGATCTGGACCATCGGCGCGGTGGCGCAATTGCCCATGCATTCGACTTCGGTGAGGGTCCACAGCCCGTCTGCCGAAACCCCGCCCTTCACCATCCCGCGCTTCTTGCAGGCGGCGATGATATCGTCGCTGCCGCGCAGCATGCAGGGCGTGGTGCCGCATATCTGGACGTGATATTTCCCAACCGGAACGAGGTTGTACATGAAATAGAAGGTCGCGACCTCGACCACCCGGATCACCGGCATGTCGAGATATTGCGCGACGTATTCCATCACCGGCAATGGCAGCCAGCCCTGCGTCCCGGTTTCCTCGCCAACCTGCCGTTGGGCGAGATCGAGCAACGGCATCACCGCCGACTTCTGACGACCTGCCGGATACTTGGCGATGTGCCAATCGGCCTTCGCCTTGTACTCGGGCGAGAACGCGAACGAACCCCAGCGCGCACGCAGCTCGGGCGTATCGGGGGCGAGATGACGATCAGCCATGGTTCAACCTGTGTTGCAGATATCGGCCCGCATAAAGGCCGATGACAGCGGCAAACGCCGTCGAGAGAATTTCCTTGAGGCTCGCACTGCCGTGAAACGCGGCGAGATACGCCGCTACTGCTGAAGCGAAGGCCGCGAACGCCGCGATGAAGATAAACAGCTCGCGCGCGATCACCGGTCACACTCCCCGAACACCACGTCGATCGCCCCGAGGATGGCGGTTGCATCAGGCAGCATGTGGCCCTTGGACATGAAGTCCATCGCCTGAAGGTGGCTGAAGGCCGTCGGGCGGATCTTGCAGCGGTAGGGTTTGTTCGACCCGTCGCTGACGAGATAGACGCCGAACTCGCCCTTGGGGCTTTCGGTCGCCACGTAAACCTCGCCCGCGGGCACGTGGAAGCCTTCAGTGTAGAGCTTGAAATGGTGAATCAGCGCTTCCATCGACTGCTTCATCTCGGCCCGCTTGGGGGGGGAAACCTTGCCGTCGGTGCTCGCTACGGGGCCGGCGGGCATTTCCGCGAGGCACTGCTTGATGATTTTCGCGCTCTCGTAGACTTCCTTCACGCGCACCATGAAGCGGTCGTAGCAGTCCGAATTGGTGCCAACCGGGATATCGAATTCCATCCGGTCGTAGACATCGTAGGGCTGGCTCTTGCGCAGGTCCCACGGGATGCCCGCAGCACGGATCATCGGGCCGCTGAAGCCCCATGCCACCGCATCGTCACGGCTGACCACGGCGATATCGACATTGCGCTGTTTGAAGATGCGGTTGTCGATCACCAGGCTCATCGCATCGCCGAACAGTTCGGGCAGGCGCGTGTCGACCCAGTGGCCGATGTCGACCAGCAACTTTTCCGGCACGTCCTGATGCACCCCGCCGGGCCGGAACCAGGCGCTGTGCATCCGCGCGCCGCTGGCACGCTCGAAGAAATTGAGGCAATCCTCGCGCAGTTCGAACACCCACAGGTTGGGGGTCATCGCGCCCACATCCATCACATGCGCACCGATGTTGAGCATGTGGTTGCAGATGCGGGTCAGCTCGGCGAACAGCACGCGCAGATACTGCGCGCGGATCGGAACCTCGACGTTGAGCAGTTTCTCGATGGCGAGAACATAGCTGTGTTCCTGCGCCAGCGGGCTGCAGTAATCGAGACGGTCGAAATAGGGCAAAGCCTGGAGGTAAGTCTTGTGCTCGATCAGCTTCTCGGTGCCGCGGTGGAGCAGGCCGACATGCGGATCGATCCGCTCGATGATCTCGCCGTCGAGCTCCATCACCATGCGCAGCACGCCGTGCGCCGCCGGGTGCTGCGGACCGAAGTTGATGGTGTAGTTGGTGATCACCTCGTCGCCGGTGGTGGGCGACTGTTCGAGCTGCATGCTCACGCGTCGTCTCCCTTGGTCTTGCGGCTACGGGTCGCCTTGGGCTTCGTCGCAGGCTCAGTCGCGGCGGCGGTGTCCTTCGCCTTGCCCTTGCGCGGCTTGCGATCAGGGCGGCTCTCGGTCGGTTCGGGCGCGTCGCTGTCGACCGCGCTGGCGTCTTCGGCCGGTGCGCCCTTGCTCACCTTCTCGGCGGCCTTGGCATCGGTTTTTGCGCCCGCGCCGGTATCGCCCTTTTTCTCGGTCGTCTTGGGCTCGTCGACCGGCGAGGTCGCCGCTTTCTCGTCGCCCGGGAGCACGTAGTCCGCACCTTCCCACGGGCTCATGAAATCGAACTGGCGAAGGTCCTGTGCCAGCTCGACCGGCTCGTAAACCACCCGCTTTTCCTCTTCGGAATAGCGCAGCTCGACATAGCCGGTGAGCGGGAAATCCTTGCGAAAGGGATGCCCTTCGAAACCGTAATCGGTCAGGATCCGCCGCAGGTCGGTGTTGCCGTCGAACAACACGCCGTACATGTCGAACACTTCGCGCTCAAGCCAGCCCGCGTTGGGCCAAAGCGTCGTGACGGTCGGCACCGGGGTCGTCTCGTCGGTCGAGATCTTGACCATGATCCGGTGGTTCTTCGTCAGGCTGAGCAGCATGTAGACGACTTCAAACCGCTCGGGCCGCGAAGGGTAGTCTACTCCGGCGATTTCCATCAATTGCTGGTAGGCGTGCTCGTCGCGCAAAAGGCGCAGCGCATCCGCGATGCTCTCGCGCTTTACCCGCAGCAGGATCTCGCCATGCTCCTCATGCGCCTCAACGAGATGGCTGCCGAGGGCTTTCGACAATACATCGAGAACGCCTTCGTTAGACGCGATTTTCGGGGCGGAGTGCAGGACGGCCATCAATCCGATACCTTGAGCGATTGCACATGGCGGTCGATCATCCCGGACGTCACCTCAGGGGACGCGCCTTCGCCGCCCGAGATTATCATCAGCAGCTTGTGGTTCGCCAGTTCGACAATACCGGTCTGGGCGACCGCGGAGCCACGAACTTCCCTGCTCAAAATCGCCTGCGCGCCGTCAATCTCCGTTACCGTAATGACGATCTGATCGGTCTTCTGCGCCTCGACGCCCTTCCGGACGAGATCGAACAGCGTTTGTTCGCCGATTTCTTCGGCTGCGACCGAAATGATCCCTGACGAAAAGGCGGATTCGCCGAGAATGCAGCTCACATTCGTGCCCGGATCAAGGGTACGGCCATTCACCACCAGTGGCCTGACCGACTGCTGCATGACCTGAGCTGCCGTACAGGGTGTTGCAATCGAATAGGAACCGTCCGCCGGGCCACTGCGCAACCAATCGTCGGATTGCTGCGCCTGCACTGAAGCCGCAGCTCCGCCGACCATAGCCAAGGTCGCAATCCAGAAAGGACGGTTCATCGCGCAATCGTCCCGCTGCGGCGGATCTTGCGCTGCAGCTGCATCACGCCATAGAGCAGCGCCTCGGCGGTCGGGGGGCAGCCGGGAATATAGATATCTACCGGTACGATCCGGTCGCAGCCGCGCACGACGCTATAGCTGTAGTGATAATAGCCGCCGCCATTGGCGCAGCTGCCCATGCTAATGACGTATTTCGGGTCGGACATCTGGTCGTAGACCTTGCGCAGCGCCGGGGCCATTTTGTTGCACAGCGTGCCGGCGACGATCATCACGTCTGACTGGCGCGGGCTGGCACGCGGGGCGACGCCGAACCGCTCCATGTCATAACGCGGCATGTTGACGTGGATCATCTCGACCGCGCAACAGGCGAGGCCGAAGGTCATCCACCACAAGCTGCCGGTGCGCGCCCACTGGAACAGGTCCTCGGTGCTGGTGACGAGGAAGCCCTTGTCGTTCACCTCGGTCTGCAGTGCACGGAAATAGTCCTCGTCGGGCCGGAGAACCTCGCCGCCGGTTGCGGCAGGAACGGTTTCGTTCACTCCCATTCGAGCGCTCCCACTTTCCAAGCGTAGGCGAAGCCCACGATGAGTTCGAATAGGAACACCATCATCGTGATCCATCCCGCCCATCCGGTGATGTCGAGGCTGACCGCCCAGGGAAACAGGAACGCGGCCTCCAGATCGAAAATGATGAACAGGATCGCCACGAGATAGAACCGCACATCGAACTGGCTGCGCGGCTCCTCGAATGCGGGGAAGCCGCATTCGTACTCGCTCAGCTTCTCCGCATCGGGGTTGTGCACCCCGGTCAGGCGGGAAACGCCCATCGGCAGGAACACGAAAGCCGACGACAAGGCCAGCGCCACGAACAGGAACAGCAGGATCGGGAGATATTGGCTTAAGTCGACCACGCGGGAATCCCAGGGGTTAATTTCGTGCCCGCCTCTAGGCCCCCATCCTCGCCGGTGCAAGGGCGGGAACTTGCAAAATTGGCTATTTCCCGTGCGTTTCGCTCACAGCTTCAGGCGGCGGATCAGGCTGGGGATTGCTGCCATGCCGTCGCGCAGTTGGCCCTTCTCATAGCGGTCCCATTGGCCGGTACCGACATAATAGAGCGCGCCGTCCGCGATGCTGCCTCCGAGCGGTTCGGTCCATTCCGGATTCGCCTGTTCCAGCAGGCGGTGGCCGACGATCCGCGTGCCATCTGGCGAGAGCGCGAATGCACTGATCCGCATAGGCGAAGTGCCGTTCTGCACTGCGATCATTTCTCCATCGTACAGCCAGAGGCCGTCGATCCCGTCGAGGGCTGCGGGAACATCGCTCGCCAGCCGCGCGACAGCCCTGCTCGCGAGATCGACAACCGCAAGGCCATAGCGATAGTCGCTAACATAGAGCCGCGTGCCGTCGGCGCTCACAGCCAGCCCCTGCGGTGAACGAAAGTTCCCGGGGGCAACCAGCACATCAAGCAGCTCGCTATCCGGACGGACACGATAAATTCCGCCGCCCAGCGGGTCGCTGGCATAGACCGTCCCATCCGCTCCCAGCGCGAGATCGGACAGGGTAACGCCTTCGGGCGCGGCAACGCCGATCGTGTCGTCCGGGTCGGGTGCCTTCATGAACAGGCCCGAAAAGCGCGCCGCACGGTCGCTCGATTCGTCGAGATTGCCCGAAGCGATCCACGCGATGTTGCGCGCTTCGTCGGCGACGATGCCCGAAAGGTCGTTCGCGCCTGCTATATCGCCGCGTCGCCATTGCCCGTCGGGGGTGTGTAGATAGACCGTATGTTCGGTGATCGACGTTACGACGAAGACTTCTCCCGGCACGGGCGAGACCACGGATTCGACCAGCCCCGCCTCTGCCGGCACCGTTGCTACCACCTCGCTTGCCGCAATCACAATGGGATACCGGATCAGCAGGCCGCGGGCCGCCTCCGCATGGTTTGCACCGACCAGGTCAGCGATTTGCGTCTGCGCGCCTGCGCTGAAGACATGGCCCCGGAGCTGGAGCCAGGCCAGGGAAACAAGCGCCGCTTCGGCATCACCCGCCTCAAGCTGCGCATTGAGCAACCGCCGCCGCACGCTGGTGCTGTCGGGAAAATCACTCGCCATTCGCTCCAGACCGGCAAGGTCGTCGATCTGGCCGGTTGCCGCATCAACCGGGCGCCATGCGAGCAAATCCTGCGCTTGAACCGGCGTTGCGATCCCAAAGGCGAGGATCGCAATGGCAAAGCGCAACTTCACTTCTTCAACTGGCTCGCAATAGCCTTGTCGGTCTTCTTGCCATAGGGTGGCTTGAAGCCCGCGATGCCGGCGATATCGCGCTTCGACTGCGTATAGACCGATCGTGCATGGCTAAATTCACGGAAACCCTCAGGTCCGTGATAGCTTCCGATCCCCGACGGGCCGACCCCGCCGAACGGCAGGTCTTCCATCGAGACGTGAAACAACACGTCGTTGACCGTTACCCCGCCCGAGATGGTGCGGGTCAGCACTTCCTCGCGTTCGTCCGCGTCGTCGCCAAAGTAATAGAGACCCAGCGGGCGGTCGTTCGCGTTCACGTAATCGATCGCTTCGCCGACCGTTTTGTAGGTCTTGACCGGCAGCACCGGACCGAAAATCTCCTCCTGCATCGCCTGCATGTCGTCGGTCACGTTGCGCAGGATTGTCAGCGGCATCTTGCGCGCATTGGTGTTGGAGAAATCCTCCTCCGCCGGGTTGATCTCGATCACCTCGGCGCCCTTGTCGCGCGCGTCGGCGACGAGGCCCTGCAGCCGGTCGAAATGCCGGTCGGTGACGACCGAGGCATAGTCGTCGTTCTCAAGCAGGGTCGGATACATATTGCGCACGCCCAACTCGACCGCCGCGATTGCGCCCTCTTCACGCTCTTCGGGTACATACATGTAATCGGGCGCGAGGCAGATCTGCCCGGCGTTCATCATCTTGCCCATCGCGATCCGCTCGCCCGCCTGCTCGAAATTCGCGCTTCGTCCAAGCACCACCGGCGACTTGCCGCCCAGTTCGAGCGTGACCGGCACCAGATTGCGCGCGGCGGCTTCCATCACCTTGCGCCCGGTGGCGGTCGAGCCGGTGAACACCAGGTGATCGAACGGGAGCGAGGAAAATGCATGGGCGACCTCCGGCCCGCCGGTGCAGACCGCAACCTCGTCTTCCGAGAAATACTTCTCGACCAGTTCCTTGGTCAAATCCGATGTCCGCTCGGTGAACTCGCTCGGCTTGATCATCGAGCGGTTGCCCGCCGCCAGCACCTGCATCAGCGGGCCGATGCTGAGATTGACCGGGAAGTTCCACGGGCTGAGAATGCCGATCACCCCCTTCGGCTCGAACCGCAATTGCGCCTTGGCGCCAAGCAGGGCGAGCGGGAACTGCAGCTTGCGCTTCTCCGGTTTCGCCCAGCCGTCGAGGTGCTTGAGGCAATATTTGCCGAGATTGATCGTCCCGACGATGTCGGTCATCATGCTCTGCTGACGGCTGCGGCTGCCGAAATCCTCGCTCATCGCATCGCACAGCGCTTCGCCATGGTTGACCAGCAGGGCAATCGCGCGCTTGATCCGGTCGCGGCGCACGTCGAGGCTTTCGGGGCGCGACGCGGTGAAAGCCTTGCGCTGCTTGTCGAGAATGGACTGAAGCTCGATTGCGTGGTCGGCGGCCATGATGCTCTCCCAAAGGTTTCGCTTTGCCACCGTTGTTGCGCAGCGGTGCGGCAAACACAAGCGAAACGGGACGACGTACCGAGGCGCGAATACCTATCCCGTTTGCCTTCACCGCAGTGCAGCACTACAGCGCAGGCTGATAAATTCAGCAGCCAAGGATACACCCCATGCCGCAGTTCTCCGAAGCCGATCCGATCGTCATCCTGTCCTATGCCCGTACCCCGATGGGCGGCATGCAGGGTGCTCTGTCCGATGTTTCCGCGACCGATCTTGGCGCAACGGCGGTCAAGGCGGCGGTGGAGCGGTCGGGCGTTTCGGGCGAGGATTTCGACCGCGTCTATATGGGCTGCGTGCTCCCCGCCGGGCTTGGCCAGGCTCCGGCGCGTCAGGCGACGATCAAGGCCGGACTGCCCAAATCGGTCCAGGCGACTACCGTCAACAAAGTCTGCGGCAGCGGCATGCAGACGATCATCATGGGCGCCGAGGCGCTCGCCAGCGGCTCGATCGATTTCGTCGTCTCGGGCGGGATGGAGAGCATGACCAATGCGCCCTACCTGCTCAAGAAGCACCGCTCGGGCGCGCGGATCGGGCATGACACCGCCTACGACCACATGTTCCTCGACGGGCTGGAGGATGCCTATGAGGAAGGCCGCGCGATGGGGACCTTTGCGCAGGATACCGCGAACGAATACCAGCTCACCCGCGAGGACATGGACGGCTATTCCATCGAATCGCTGCGCCGTGCCAACGCCGCGATCGAAAGCGGTGCCTTCGCCGGTGAAGTCGTGCCGGTGACCTTCGCGACCCGCGCGGGCGAAGTGACGGTCGATACCGACGAGCAGCCCGGTAAGGGCAAGCCGGACAAGATCCCGACCCTGCGCGCCGCCTTCGCCAAGGACGGCACGATTACCGCCGCAACCTCGAGCTCGATCTCCGACGGTGCCGCAGCGGTGGTTCTCACCCGCGCCAGCGTGGCAACAGACAAGGGTCTCGAACCGGTGGCGAAGATCGTGGGCATGGCGGCCCATGCGCGCGAGCCGAAGGACTTCACCGTCGCACCTGTCGGTGCGATCGAGAAGGTGCTGAAGAACGCGGGCTGGAGCGTCGACGATGTCGACCTGTGGGAAGTCAACGAGGCTTTCGCCTGCGTTGCTATGTTCGCGATGCGCGACATCGGGATCGATCACGCGAAGATCAACGTCAACGGCGGCGCGACCGCGCTCGGCCATCCCATCGGGGCGAGCGGCACCCGCATCGTGGTGACGCTTATCAACGCGCTCAAGCATCAGGGCAAGAAGCGCGGCGTCGCGAGCCTGTGCATCGGTGGCGGCGAAGCGACGGCGATTGCGGTCGAACTCGCTTGATCGCCGGATTGTGCAACTGAAGACTCGGCACCGCTAGAAATGGCTGGTATCGTGCTCGCTCTCAATGAGAGGGGAACCACTGTGAAAAAACTGATTCTGATCGCCGGTTGCGTTGCGCTGGCTGCATGTTCGAAATCCGAGGCCCCGAAAGAGGCTGAAGCCGCAACCACCGAGACCGCTGCTGCTGAAGCGCCGGCTGAAGAGGTTTTGGCCGGTACCTATGATGTGACCGCTGCCGATGGTGCGAAGACATCGGTCACTATCGATGCGGCAAACAACTACACCGTCATGGCCGATGGCAAGGAAGCCGGCCGCGGAACCGTGGCCATGACCAAAGACCAGACCTGTTTCAACGCGGCGGAAGAGGGTTCGGCACCGGTTTGCTGGACCGCTGGTGAACCGGCTGCCGACGGCAGCTATGTCTCCACCAATGACGACGGTGAAAAAGTAACCGTGATGAAGCGTAAAGACGCAGCCGCAGCGATGTAAGCTGCACTTGACCGAAAATGCGAAAGGGGCGGCCGCATGGTCGCCCCTTTTCGTTTGCGACGAATGGTCCTGACTTCAGGGCTCGCCTGCGCCCCATAGCCGGTCGGCCTTGACCCAACCGGCGCGTCCGGAGACATCGAACCGGCACCACCCAGCTTCGCAATCCCCCAGCTTGCCAACCACCCCCGGCTCAGCATTCCAGCGCAGTTTGCTGGCGGAACTTGGGCCTTCTCGTATCGCCGCAAGCCCTTCGCCCACAACCAGCCCGCCGCGCTCGGCGGAAAGCAGGTTTGCGGTGACCCAGCCCTCGTCGCCTTCGTGGTCGCGGATCAGCCGCCAACCATCGATCACGCGGATCACCTTCACCGGCAGCCCTTCGCGCTTGTAAACCCAGGCAACCTTGTATTCGACACTTGGCCCGACGCGCATATTAAGCTCTTCGGTCTTGATCGTGGCCCAATAGGGAACCTCGCGATCCTGCGCCGAACCGGGCGTCGCCAGCGCGGCCAGGAGCACGAGGGCAGCGGTGAGGAATCGCATGGTCATCGCCGTCTCCTAGAACCTTGCACTGCCTTCCTTCAAGCGGGATACGACAGCGGTGCAACCTGCTTGACCGTCCAGCGCACCCGGCTTAGCCCCAGCGGCATGGATTCCGCGCACAATCGATCGACCCGCCGCGTCGAAGGCACCCCCCGCGTCATCGTCACCCGCCACCTGATGCCGAGCGTCGAGGAACGCATGGGCGAGTTGTTCGATGCCGTGCTCAACCCTGGCGACCAGCCCTTCACTCGCGAACATCTCGCCTTGGCGATGCAGGATTGCGACGTGCTCGTCCCCACGGTCACCGACCGGATCGATGCCGCGCTGATCGCCGAGGCAAGCGACCGGCTCGGCCTGATCGCCAGTTTCGGCGCGGGGACCGACCATATCGACCTCAAGTCCGCGCGCGACCGCGGGATCATGGTCACCAACACGCCCGGCGTGTTCACCGACGATACGGCCGATATCACGATGGAGATGATCATCGGCGTGCCGCGCCGGGTGCGCGAGGGCGTGGCACTCGTGCGGCGCGGCGAATGGACCGGCT
>JBGSPZ010000125.1:0-1590 GCA_041738375.1 Parerythrobacter sp.
CCAGTCGAAGAAAGCCCGGTCGCCGAGAATTCCGTATTTGATCACCTCGGCATAGCCTGCGCGCATTTCGCGGTCGGGCAGAGTGTCGAGGGTCGCCAGATCGGCCAGCACCAGCGCGGGCTGGTGGAATGCGCCGACGAGGTTCTTGCCCGCTGCGGTGTTGATCGCGGTCTTGCCGCCGACCGAACTGTCGACCTGCGAGAGCAGTGTGGTCGGCAGCTGCACGAAGCCGCACCCGCGCTTGACGATCGAGCACGCGAAACCGGTCAGATCGCCGACCACTCCGCCGCCCAGCGCGAACACGTGGTCGCCGCGCTCGATGCCGTTTTCCAGCAGCCAGTCGACCAGCCGTTGCAGTCCAGCCCAGCTTTTCGAAGCTTCGCCGGGGGAGACATCGAACCAGTCGATGATCTTTCCGGCCGCAGCAAACGATGCCTCGATCCGCGCCCCATGCGCCGCCCGTGCATTGGCATCGGCGACGACAGCGACCCGATCCTTGCGGACGAAATCACGCGCTTCCTCGGCAATGCGGTCGAGCAGACCGCTACCGATCCTCACTTCGTAGCTGCGCCCGGCGAGTTCGACGGGTATTAAAGCCATCGGTCGATTGCCTCAATGATTGCCACGGCGGTTTCGATATGCGGCCCGTCGTCGCTCGGCACGCGGATATTCGCCTGCGCATAGGCGGGCTCACGATCCTTGCGCAAGCGGGTCAGGATTTCCCGCGGATCGCCATCGCGCAGCAACGGGCGCGTGTTGCGGCGGCTCGTCCGCTCGACCAGCGTGTCGATCGAACAATCGATCCACACCGCTATCGCGCGTTCGAGGATCAGCGCGCGCGTCTCGTCGTTGACGAAGGCCCCGCCACCGGTGGCAATGATCCCGTCGTGCTCTTCGATCAGCCGGGCGATCACCCGCCGTTCGCCGTCGCGGAAATAGGCCTCGCCGAATTCGGAGAAGATTTCCGCGATGCTTAGCTGCGCCGCTTCCTCGATCTCTTCGTCGGCATCGACGAAACTCTTGCCCAGCAGCATGGCCAGCTTCCTGCCGACGGTCGACTTTCCTGCCCCCATCAGGCCGACGAGCACCACCGGACGATCGATCCGCCGGGCAATCCCGGCGATCTGGGCGTCGGTTGGCCGCGCTGCGCGGTGGGTTGTCGCATCTTCTTGCATTGCCGCCTCGCCTATAGATGGGCTAGGCGAGGCGCAACTGTGCACCTTTGGGAATTGATCGACTTGACCATCTCCGCCCGACGGATCGGCATCTATCTTGCGATAGCCCTGGCCCTGTTAATCCTCGCTGCGTGGATCGACGGCGGCGAGGAGCCCTTGCGCAATATCTCGCAACCGGTCGCCATGCCGGAGGGCGTGCTGTGAAGCGCCTGCTGTTTGCCGGAGCCGCTGCGCTCGCGCTGACCTCGGGTCTGGTGGTCGCGGCAGAACAGCCCGAATCGCTGCTCCCCCCCGGGTTCGATGACCCTCGGCCTGCGCCCAGTCCAACCCCGGCGCCCCGTCCAGCGGGCACACCTGCCCCTTCCTCCCAAGGCAACCCCGGTGTCGCGCCCAGTGTCGGGGGCTCTGTGGTCCA
>JBGSPZ010000423.1:0-7826 GCA_041738375.1 Parerythrobacter sp.
GAAGCGCAGGCGAGCGCCCTGTGGCTGGTCGTGATCCCCTTCGCCGGTGTCGCCGGCTTCATATTCGACGGCGTCTTCGTCGGCGCGAGCTGGACCCGCGCGCTGCTGCTGTCGATGGCAGGCTCCGCCCTCGCCTTCGCGCTGTGCTTGTGGCTAACCTGGCCACTGGGCAATGCGGGCCTGTGGCTCAGCTTCACGCTGTTCCTCGGCCTCCGCGCCCTGCTCCAGCTCGCGATGCTGCCGCAGCTGATGCGGCGGAGCTTTTCCGTCACTCCTTCGGCAGGATAGCCCCCGGCTCGTTGGCGAGGATGCCGACCACCTGGGTCCACACCGCGACGTTCTGGCGCAGTTGCACCGGGTCGATCTTGTCGAGTGTATCGTCGGGCGTGTGGTGCAGGTCGAAATAGCGGGTGCCATCCTGCTGCAGGTCGATGATCGCGGTCTTCTGGTCGCGCGCGATGTTGATGTCCGCCCCGCCGGTGGCCACTGCGGTTCCGTTCGAGACGCCGAACCGCGCGACTGCACTCGCGATCTTCGCGTGCAGCTCCGGGTTGCTCTCGCGGAAATTGCTTTCGAACTTCCAGATCCGGTCCGCCCCGAAGTCACTTTCCAGCCCGACCGCGATCGGTTCATTGATATGCGCCGCGCTATAGGCGACCGAACCGAACAGGCCGACCTCTTCCGCGCCCGCCATCAGTACGCGGATGGTGCGCAGCGGCTGGCCGCTGTGCGAGACATGCTTCGCAGCCGCCGCGACGATGCCGCAGCCGGCACCGTCATCGAACGCGCCGGTGCCGTTCCACCAGCTGTCGATATGGCATGCCACCAGCACCGGCGGCAGCGAAGGATCGCGCCCGACGATCTCGCCCACCACGTTTCCGCTGGTGGTGGTGCCGAGCAATTGCGGGGTCAGCGTTAGCTTCATGACGATGGGCTTGCCGCCCGCACGAGCAAACATCCGCTCGAGGTTCGCCGCATCGGGCAATGACAGCGCGCCCGCCGGCGTCGGCGAGACGCCGTCGGGGAAGCCCGCGCCGCCGGTGTGCGGATTGCGGTGATAATCGGTGCCGACCGACTTGATCACCGTCGCCACCGCGCCCTTTTGCGCCGCGATGCCCGAACCGACCCAGCGCGCGGGACCGGCAAAGCCGTATTGCGAGCCGTCCTGCGTCGGCGTCATGCTATGCGAGATATAGGCGATCTTGCCGGTCAGGCTGCCGTCGGGCGCGGCGCGGAGTTCGTCTACCGTGCGGAAGAGCACGACTTCGGCGGTGATGCCTTCCGGCCCGGTCGAAGCGGTACCGCCAAGCGGCTGCACCACCAGCGGCTGGGCGAAGGGGCTGAGCACTTCCGCCTTGTGCAGCTCGCCCGGTACCCAGGTCTGCATTTCGAACGGTTCGTCGGCGACGTTCCGGAAGCCCTGCGCCTTGAGCCATTGCACCGCCCATTCGCGCCCGCGCTTTTCGGCTTCTGTCCCTGCCTGTCGCGGGCCAACTTCGGTGGTGATGCCTTCGACAAAATCCCAGGCATAGCGGTCGCTGGAATGCGCCCGGTCAGCCACCTCTTCAAGAGTGGGGACCGTCGGGGTCACATTTGCAGCGGCGGGAACGGCGAGCGAGAGCGCAGCGAGCGCGAGAGCGGGTTTGTGCATGGCCGCGGGTGCTATCGCCGGGCACCGCCCGTGTCCAGCGGCCATGCACGGAGGCAAAGGCGCTAGAACTTCACCCCGGCGGCAACGCCCCACGCGCGCGGTTCATTGACCATCGCCGTCAGATTGTTGAAGTCGATCCCGCTGACCGCCGACTGGTCGTTGGTCACGTTGCGGACGAAGGCTGCCAGTTCGAAGGCAGACGTTTCGTAGCCGACGCGGATACCTCCTTCGAGCTGGTGCGCATCCTGGAACTCGACCGATTCATAGAGGAAGAAATTGATCTTCGAGCGATAGGCCCAGTCAGTGAAGACATAGAACTCGCCGTCACCCATCGGCACTTCGTAGCGCGCGGTCCAGTTGGCGATCCAGCGCGGTGCCTGCGGCAGGCTGTTGCCGTCGATGTTTACAATGGCGGCGGCAAACGGTGCTGCCGGGGTCACGATCGGATCGAGCACGGTGCACAGCGACACGTTGGGGAAAGTGTCGACGCGGGTGCCGCCGCATGCGGCGGTGGTGAGGCCGGTGTCCTGGATTTCGGTGTGGTTGTAGCTCAGGCCGGCCGTCAGGAAGAGGCTGTCGGTCGGCGCCAGTTCGGCGTCGAGCTCGAAGCCATAGCCGCGCACATTGTCGGCGTTGATCAGGCGGTTGGCGTTCACGTTGCCGCCCACTGCGGTGAGCTGCGCATCGTTGAGGTCATAGAGGAAGCCTGACAGGTTGATCCGCGCGCGCCCTTCCCACAGCGTCGATTTGACACCTGCTTCGTAGGAAGTGATGGTTTCCGACCCGGCAACCGTCACCCCGTCCTGAAGCGGGGTCGCGGTGGCGGGCGGGAACAGGATGCGGCCCTGGATGCTCGGCGCGCGATAACCGCGTGCGACCTTGGCATAGAGGTTGACGTCCTCGCTCGCCGCATAGCTCAGGCTGGCGTCCCAGGTCAGCGTGTCGTCGCTGACGCTGCGGGTGACGGTGCCGAGCGGGTTCTGCAGGAAAGTCGGGAACTGCGTGTCCTGGCTGCGGACGACGACGAAATCACGCTCGTCGTCGTTGTAGCGGATGCCGCCGGTCACGCTCAGCTGGTCGGTCAGGTCATAGGTCAGCGAACCGAAGATGCCGAGCGCCTTGCTTTCCTGCTCCTGCGCGACGACGATGTTGACCCCGCCCGGCGCGTTGAGCGGATCGCCAAGCGTCGAGTAATTTTCGCTCACGATGCGCAGCGATTCGTCGAAATAGAACACCCCGGCCTGGTAGCTCAGCGGGCCATCGCCATTGCTCGCGATGCGCAGTTCCTGCGTGAACTGGTCGAGATCGGGGATCGAATCGCGGGTTTCGGCAGTGAACGGGATCTCGCCCGGGCCGTAAAGATTGGGCGGGAGGAAGTTCGCTCCGAAACCGCCGTCGACATCGCCGACCGAGGTGGAACTGCCGTGCCAGTAGCTGGTGACCGAAATCAGCGAGACCGGGCCGATATCCCAGGTGAGCCTGGCGGCGGCGTTCTGGGTCTTGACGCGCTGCTCGTTCTGGCCGTCGACCGAGATGGTGTCCTCGTCGAAATTGGCGTTGAGGCCCTTGAGGCCGCGGGTGAAATTGTTCGCCCGGAACAGCCGCGCGGTGCCGTCGAGGTCGCGGAACTGGCCGGTCAGCAGGATCGAGAAGCTGTCGCTCGGGTGGATATCGGTCTGCAGGCGCAGCGCGAAATCGCTGTATCCGCCCAGCGCGTCCTCCGTCGTGCCCGACGGGAGGATATTGTCGACGTAATCATCCTGCCGCTGGAGCAGGCCCGAGACCCGCACGCTCACCTTGTCGCCCAGCGGGCCGCCGACGGCCGCCTCTGCGTTGATCGCATTGTGGCTGCCATAGCTGATCCGGGCATAGCCGTCGGCAAAGTCCTGCGGCTTGACCGAATCGAACTTGACGATCCCGGCCGGCGTGTTGCGCCCGAACAGCGTGCCCTGCGGCCCGCGCAGCACCGCAACCTGCTGCATGTCGAACACCGGGAAGCCCTTCAGGATCGGGTTTTCCAGCACCACGTCGTCATACACCAGGCTGACCGGCTGCGAGGCGTTGAGGTCGAAATCGGTGTTGCCGAGGCCGCGGATGTAGAACCGCGGGAAGGTGCGCCCGAACGAGCTTTCGACCACCAGGCTGGGCACCCGGCCCGACAGCGCGCGGATATCCTGCCCGCTGCTGTTGATCGCGGTCAGCGTATCGTCGCGCAGCGCGGTGACCGAGACCGGCACGTCCTGGATGTCTTCCTCGCGCCGCTGCGCGGTAACCACGATAATGCCGACGCCCGACTGCTCTTCTGCGGCTGGGGCGGTTTCCTGCGCCAGAACCGGGGCGGCACCCAGCAGCGAGGCCGTGAGAGCAGTGGTGGTAGCGAGGAAGGACGAGATGCGCGTCATGTGAAAAACCCCCTGTATGCCGATTCCCGGCGAAATCGCAGGCGGTATTGCCGCGCCGCAGCAATGGGTCAATTTGATGACAGCCAAATGCAGCGGAGGAAATGCCGATGCCACGCCCGCCGTTGCGCAAAAGCCACGAATCTTGTCATGCAACGGACGCAATTCGCGCCGCATCGTCACACACCGCTCCACGCTTGCCCCGCACGCCCGCACCCCCTATCTGCGCGCCAACACATTTCCTCAGCCAGATACGTTTCAAAGGACACGCTCCGATGGCCGCGCAATATGCCTATGTCATGAAGAACATGACCAAGAGCTTCCCCGGTGCCCAGAAGCCGGTGCTCTCCAACATCAACCTGCAGTTCTATCAGGGTGCGAAGATCGGCATCGTCGGCCCCAACGGCGCGGGCAAGTCGACCCTGATCAAGATCATGGCCGGGATCGACACCGACTTCACCGGCGAAGCCTGGCCGGGCGAGAACATCACCGTCGGCTATCTCGAGCAGGAGCCCGAGCTCGACCCGACCAAGACCGTGCTGGAGAACGTGCGCGAAGGGGCGAAGGAAACCGCCGACCTCGTCGCCCGGTTCAACGAGATCAGCGCGCTGATGTGCGAACCCGATGCCGATTTCGACGCGCTCGGCGCGGAAATGGGCGAGTTGCAGGACAAGATCGACGCGGTCGACGGGTGGACGCTCGACAACCAGCTCGAAGTCGCGATGGAGGCGCTGCGCTGCCCGCCGGGCGAGATGGGCGTCGAGACCCTTTCGGGCGGCGAGAAGCGCCGCGTCGCGCTCACCCGGCTGCTGATCCAGAAGCCCGGCATCCTGCTGCTCGACGAACCGACCAACCACCTCGATGCCGAATCCGTGCTGTGGCTGGAAAACCACCTCAAGGACTATGCCGGCGCGGTGCTGATGATAACCCACGACCGCTATTTCCTCGACAACGTCGTGGAATGGATCCTCGAGCTCGATCGCGGGTCCTACTACCCCTATGAAGGCAACTACTCGACCTATCTCGAGAAGAAGGCCAAGCGGCTGGAGCAGGAAAGCCGCGAGGAAAGCGGCAAGCAGAAGGCGCTCCAGCGCGAGCTCGAGTGGATCCGCCAGACCCCCGCCGCACGCCAGACCAAGAGCAAAGCGCGCGTGCGCAAGTTCGAGGAACTGCAAAACGCGCAGGACAACCGCCCCGTGGGCAAGGCGCAGATCGTCATCCAGGTGCCCGAACGGCTGGGCGGCAAGGTGATCGAAGCGAAGAACCTGACCAAGGCCTATGGCGACAAGCTGTTGTTCGAGAACCTCAGCTTCACCCTGCCGCCGGGCGGCATCGTGGGCATCATCGGCCCCAATGGCGCGGGCCAGTCCACCCTGTTCAAGATCCTGACCGGCAAGGAACAGCCCGACAGCGGCACGGTCGAGATCGGCTCGACGGTGCATTTGGGCTATGTCGACCAGAGCCGCGATCACTTGGATCCCAAGAACAACGTGTGGCAGGAAATCAGCGACGGGCTGGATTACATGACCGTCAACAAGCAGGAACCCTCCACCCGGGCCTATGTCGGCGCGTTCAACTTCAAGGGCGCGGACCAGCAGAAGAACGTCGGCAAGCTGTCGGGCGGCGAACGCAACCGCGTGCATATGGCCAAGATGCTCAAGCAAGGCGGCAATGTCCTGTTGCTGGACGAGCCGACCAACGACCTCGACGTCGAAACCCTGTCGGCGCTGGAGGACGCGATCGAGAACTTCGCTGGCTGCGCGGTGGTCATCTCGCACGACCGCTTCTTCCTCGACCGGCTGGCGACGCATATCCTCGCCTTTGAAGGCAACAGCCACGTGGAGTGGTTCGAAGGGAACTTCGAGGCGTATGAAGAGGACAAGCGCCGGAGGCTGGGCGACGCGGCGGATAGGCCGACGAAGTTGCAGTACAAAAAGCTGACGCGTTAATAACTTTCAGCTGTTGTTTGACTTTTTGACAGTTCCACCCCCATCGTGTGTCAAACGATGGGGGTTTCAGTTGTGTCTGAGTTTCTCATATCTTACGATGGCTTTATAGCAGACGAACATCAACTGGACATGCGCCGACTTGGCTACGCGCTGGTTGGCCTAGACCACATTGTGTCGACCGGCCTAATCGGGTTGACCGAGTTTCGGTTTCCGAAGGGTAGAGAGCGTCTTGACCTAACAGTTGTTGCAGAGCCCCCCAGAGAGGGTTCGGTTGAAATCGTTGGGTCACTGATGCCTGCCTATCAGGCGTTGCAGCCGGCGTTCCCATTCTTGCTTGATCTCATTAAGGCGAAGGCTCCCGATCTCGTTTGGGACTGGCTCAGTGCTACTTTCAAGTGGCTTGGAGGTAGAAAGATAGAAGCAGAGCCGCATATAGAAAAATGCGTTGAGTTCATGCGTGACGCACATGAGGCTGTCATCAACGATAGGAAAGATGAAAGAAAATTTATAATTGAACTGATCGAGTCGGTTCGGTTCAATGCTAAGCAAGTAGCGATGCCGGTGGGCAATAGTAGTCGGCGTTTGCTTATCAAAAGTGAGAACGGTGAAGACCCTACGGAGATTGATGCTGCTGTTGCAGCAGTCATCCGATCCAAGGATGATTTAGAAATCAGCGGAATTCAAGAAATCAATGTCCGTATCGATGGGATTTCGAAACACTCTGGCCGCGCGTCAATTGAATTCGTAGAAGACCCAGAACACTACCATTACGCGGAGATAAAAGACCCCGCAGTTTACGCACATGGAAATGCCTATGTACAAGCTTTAGATTCGGGAAGGCCTATCATTGTTTTTGCTCGAATGACCTACAAAGGCGGTGAAATACATCGTGTCTATATCCTTGCCACAAAAGAGGGTGATGACCCGTTCTCCCGTGCAGCATAAATAGATGTTCAGAGCGTTCCTGGAAATTTCCGCAGAAAGACTCAAGATTACCGTCAACCCGCACTCGAGCGGGTGTCCAGCTTTTCAAGCGGCGCACTAGGGTTTTCACGCAGAGAGCGCAGAGGTTCGCAGAGAACGCGGAGGGGCTGAGCCGGATGCATTCGCTCTAATCACCTCAGCTTCGGAAAATGGCATGCGGAAAAGTGCAACCAGGCCGGGGGCACGACCTCTCTGCGTCTCCCTTTCCTCTGCGGTCTCTGCGAGAAAGAAAAGAAAGCGGGATCCCGGATCAAGTCCGGGATGACGGGGCAATCTTGTTTGCCCCGAGCTAGTTGGAAGCAAAGCTGGCCGACGTCGGAATCCACCTGCCTTGCCATACCCGATCACGTGTCGCCTCCCTCCTAGCGCACCGCCCTGCCCCGCGCTAAAACAAGCCACGCACAGCAAGGGGGAGGCACTGCCGTGAACATGACGCCGAAGAACATCATTCTGCTCGGGCTCGCAGTCATTGCCGGGGTCGTGCTCGGGATGATGTACCCGATCATCGGGCTGATCCTGTTCCTCCCGGCGGTTGGTTTTGTCGCCTATATCCTGCTCAACAACAAGGGCGCGAGCGAGGCCGATCCAGTGGCGGCGCAGGCGGCGCGGCAGTTCACGGCCAGTGACGGCATGGCCGCGATCTATGTCATGCGCGACGGGTTCGTGGGCGGGCAGCAGGGGATGAACCTGACCATCGACGACAGCCTGACCACCCAGTTCCGCACCGGCCGCTTCGCCTGATCTCGGCGCTCAGAAGCCGATCGCGAGCAGCAGAAGGCCAATCGAGCCGACGACCACGCGCCACCAGGCGAACAGCCCGAAGCCGTGACGCGACACGTAGTC
>JBGSPZ010000147.1:0-2710 GCA_041738375.1 Parerythrobacter sp.
GCGGGAGAGGGCGAACGACCGATTCTCTTGCTCGGCGATGGCGCGGGTCGCGGGAACGCTGGCGACGATGGCCCACGATCAGGCGTTGCCGGCCTCGCTCTCGATGACGCAGGACGAGCTTGCCGAGCTGCTTGGTCTGACCCGCGCAACAGTCAACGCGGCCTTGCGCACGTTGCAAGCGCGCGGACTGGTCGAACGGCATTACGGCGGAGTGACGATCCGCGACGCAGCGGCGCTGCGCGACGTTTCGGACACCTGAACTATTCCGCTGTCGTCTGCGCTCCCGACGCTGCGGCACAGGGATCCGCTTCGTCCTCGCCGCCGCCGAGCTGGGTGATCGCCAGCACGCCGCCGACCACCAGCAGCACGAAGACGGTGGTGACGGTGCCGAGATATTTGTCGATGAACGCCTTTATCGGCGCACCGAAGATGCGGAACAGCACGCCGACGGTGAAGAAGATCGCTCCGCGCCCGGCCAGGCTTGCGAGGATGAACGGCACCAGCGCCATGTCGAGGAAGCCGGCGGTGATGGTCAGCAGCTTGAACGGCACCGGGGTCGCCCCGGCGATGATCACCGCGACCACGCCCCATTCGTCGAAGGTGCATTTCGCGGCGGGCAGCGCATCGAACAGGCCAATCGCCTTGAGGATCGGCACGCCCACGGTGTCGAACAGCGCCCAACCGATGAAATAGCCGAACAGGCCGCCGGTTACCGAGCTGAGCGTCGCGACCAGGCCGAAACGCAGCGCCTTCTTCGGTTCGGCCAGGCACATCAGCCCAAGCAGCGGATGCGGCGGGATGGGGAAGAAGCTCGCCTCGATGAAGCAGAAAAACGCCAGCCACCACTCGGCAGCGGGATGCGCGGCCTTCTCCATCGTCCAGTCGTACAGGCCGCGCAGCGGTTTCATCAGCATGGCAGATTGCGGGTCCCGGGATAGTGGTGCTGCGCCTCTATGCGAGCGCGGCGAGCGCGGCAATCCCACGATTGCGCAGCTCCGCGAATTCATATTGCCAGGCAAGGAGGCATGCCCGATCAAGCGTTAAGGTCGGGGGCCCATGGGAGGGGAAGATGGCGCTCATCAAGATGAACGAACTGCACCGGGCGTGGGACCGGATCCGGGAGGTCGGCGGCTCCATCCACAGCTATTCCGGACACAACTTCACCGCGTCGGCGGACGGGTGGACCGGATTCGCCAATCACGCGAACCTGTTGTGCGGCCCCGAACCCGACAATGTTCAGTCGCTGATCGATCAGATCGTCCAAATTGCGGCCGATGCGGAGGACATCCGGCGGTTGAACGAACCGATGTTGTCCGTGACGGTCTGCTCCAAGCCTCGTGTCACCATCAAGGCGGGCTGCAGGGTGCTCGTCAAATGGTCGGCCTACGACAAGAGCGAAACGGGCTGCAAAAAGCACTGATCGCCGGAATGGCTTTCGGTGAATATAACCTATCTGGCACTTTTCTGTTGACATCGTGACGCTCTAAGGTTAGAGAAGGGGAACATCGCGATAAACCGATTCGAAACGGGCGGACGCCGCAAGGGCGCTTCCGCCCGTTTTTCGTTGGCGGTTCGCGCAGCATGAGGACAAGAGACATGACGGTCCACCCGGCCACCCGCCTCGCATGGGAGGAAAGCTTCATCGAGGCCCTTGCCCGGCTCGCCATGGTCAAGCGTGCCGCGCAGGCGGCTGGCGTGGCAACGGGCAGTGTTTATGCCCGGCGCGCGAAAAGTCCGGCTTTCGCAAAGCTATGGGACGAGACCCTCGCACAGGCGAAGGCGGTGCTGCGGCAGGCCCGCATATGCAATGCCGCAAATGCGCCCTCGCCGGTTCAGTGGCAGCGCACGTTCATCGATGCTCTTGCAGAGACTTCTAATGTGAGTGCCGCGGCTGCGCGGGCCCGGATGCCGTCACGCGAAGTTTACCGGATGCGCCGCGAGAACGAGGATTTTGCCCGCAAATGGCATGCCGCGCTGGTTGAAGGATACGAGCATCTGGAACTGGAATTGCTCGCCCGCCTGCGCAGTGGCGAGCCGAAGGACGGACCCAAGTTCGACAATGGCTCGGCGCTGCGGCTGCTGGCGCTGCATCGCGATACCATGGCGCAGGAACATGCCCAGCGGCGCAATATGGATGTCGTCTCGGCCCGGGCGCTGATCGAACGAAAGCTGGAAGACCTGCGCCAGCGCGTCCTCGCCGAACGCGAGGCAAAGGGCGAAACCATTCAATGAGCAGTGAGGATCAGCAGGACAATCCGTTCGACTACGCGGGTGACGCCGCATCGCATCACATCAAGGCCACCGCAAACACATTCGACGAGGCAGATGCCTTCCGCTTCTTGGACAACTGGGAGGACTATTTCCCCGGATTCGCGCACGCAGGCCAGCGCACGCCCGAAGGCGACTGGCAGGTGTGGATGGTGATGGGCGGGCGCGGGTTCGGCAAGACCCGCGCCGGCGCCGAGTGGGTTCGCTTGATCGCAGAAGACGATATGTTCGCCCGTATCGCGCTGGTCGGCGCGACGCTGGGCGAGGCGCGCAGCGTTATGGTCGAGGGCGAAAGCGGGCTGATTTCGATTGCGCCGCCGGAGAACCGTCCGACATTCGAACCCTCGCTCCACCGCTTGCGCTGGCCCAACGGGGCGCAGGCCTTTCTCTATTCGGCAGCCGAGCCGGAGAGCCTGCGCGGCCCGCAACACAGCCACGCCTG
>JBGSPZ010000174.1:0-2238 GCA_041738375.1 Parerythrobacter sp.
TGATCTCTCCGGCGATTGTCGAGGCACCGGGCGTGATCACGGAGACCACCGGGGCCTGCTGATCGCGATCGCCGGCCGGGACCGTCGCCGCGCCGCTGCGCTGCGAATAGGCCCAGTAGGCACCGCCGATCACCAACGCGAGCAGGATGGCAAGGATGATAAACAGGCGGCGTTTGCCTCTCGGCGACGCCTTGCCGTCATACGTCACCGAATCGAAGGCCTCGCCTGATTCCGCCCGTACGCTTGTTTCGTAATTCATTGCCTACCTCAAATGGCCGGCGCCTGACGGCGCGGAGTGTATTATACGGCTATGTCACCATGTGCAAGGAGCGTTAATACAGCCCTTGCTGCTTGACGTATACACGTTCGACAAGCGACTTTGAGGGACGACGAATGTCGCCCAAGACACCCGAAAGACACGCAAAAAGGCGCGGCAACCGGAGTTGCCGCGCCTTATCTGTTGGGGATTTCATGGCTGCTTGCGTTAGCGAACCTTGCCCCGCTGGACGAGGTTCACAATGGCCAGCAGCACGATCGCGCCGATGGTTGCTGTGACCAGATACATGATCCAGCCCGCCTCGTCGGTGAGGAAGCCGGTCACATTGCCGATTGCACTGCCGATTATGCCGCCGACGATCCCGACGACGATGTTCCACAAGATGCCCATCGAGGCATCCCGGTTCATCACCATGCTGGCGAGCCAACCGGCGATTCCGCCAAGAATGATAGTTGCGATCCAACCCATATTGTATTCCTCCTGTTTTTCAGGTCTGTCCTGAGGACATGTAGACAAAACAGACTTGGCTCTATCCGGTTCCGGACAGGGCGGAAGAACAAGGTCGCCGCTTTCGCGCTGCTTGGCAACAGCGTTAGGATTTCGCGAGATTTTGGCGGCGAATCAGTATTTGAGCTGGCGTTCGTAAAGATCGCGATAATGCTGGATGCGGGTGACGCGCAGCCCCTGCATGCCCGAGCGGTCGACGGCGCGTTGCCACGAGGCAAACTCCTCGAGCGTGAGATTGTAGCGTTCGAGAACTTCGTCGATCGTCAGCAGCCCGCCGTTGACTGCCGCCACGACCTCTGCCTTGCGGCGTACGACCCAGCGTTTGGTGCTCGGCGCAGGAAGATCGTCCAGCGTCAGGGCCTCGCCAAGCGGGCCGATGACCTGTGCAGGACGGATTTTCTGGTTCTCGATCATCGCAACTCTCTATCGCCGGGGCCGGCTCCACCCATATCGGGCATTGCCGTGGACACCGTCTTTGCAGCATCCGCTTTGCCATCGGCTAAATCGGCATGGTTAACGGGAGCAGCCTTTGCGTTAACCGGTGCTGCGCTGCGATTGGCAAAGCGGGCGAAGCTCCCGGCATCGCGCTGCGCCATGCGACGCCAACCGCTCCGCAAATCTCGCGCCGCAGCGAACCGCGCGGCGAGATCCGCCCATTCGAGCGGGTGCAAATCCTGCCTCTCGGGCAGGCTTGCCAGTCCGTTTTCGATCGGTGTCCCTTCTTTCATCCGATCGGGAATAGGCCGTCATGGTCAACATCGCGTAAAGCCGGAATTTACTGCGCGTTAGGACAGTCGCGCCGTGCCGCAGGGGACTGGCGAGCGCGCGGCATCGCGTGTAAGGGCGTGCCCATGCCTGCAACCACCCTGTTCGACCCGTCGCTCGACACTGCCGCGCTGTTCGATCTCGCGCGTCCGGCGGGCGAAAGCCGGATTGTGGTGGCGATGTCGGGCGGGGTCGATTCCTCGGTCGTCGCCGCCCTCGCCGCGACCAGCGGTGCCGAAGTCATCGGGATCACGCTCCAGCTCTATGACTATGGTGCAGCGACCGGTCGCAAGGGCGCGTGCTGCGCGGGTGACGATATTTCGGATGCCCGTGCCGTAGCGGACCGGCTGGGGATTGCGCATTACGTGTTCGATCACGAAAGCGCCTTCCGCGAGGAAGTGGTCGAGCAGTTCGCCGACGACTATCTCGCCGGGCGCACACCGGTACCCTGTATCCGCTGCAACATGGGCCCTAAGTTTACCGACCTGCTGCGCATGGCGCGGGAGCTAGGCGCGGATTGCCTCGCCACCGGGCACTATGTGCGCCGGGTCGTCGGCCCTGCCGGACCGGAATTGCACCGCGCGCTCGACCCGGCACGCGACCAGTCCTACTTTCTCTACGGCACGACCGAGGCCCAGCTCGATTTCCTGCGTTTCCCGCTCGGCGCCATGCCCAAGACGCAGGTGCGC
>JBGSPZ010000189.1:0-2999 GCA_041738375.1 Parerythrobacter sp.
ATTCGGCCCAATGCGCCACCATCGCCTGGCCCGCCAGATCGGCGTCGCGCGCATCCGCGCTGACCAAAGCGCCGGCATAGGCGTTGCCGCAATGGCTAGAGAGCGCCTGCCAGAACGCCTCCTGCGACGGCGGGAGCGCGGGCATATCGGGCGAATGGGCGCATCCGGCGAACAGGGCAAGCGCAGAGGAGGCCAACAGGGTGCGAGCAATCGTCCGGTGGTTCATCGCACCCTCCTGCCACGTTGCGGTCACTCGCGCCAGTATCACACGCTGCGGACAGCCCCCGCCAGCAGCACGCGCGAGTACCAGCGGTGGAAGCCGATCAGCGCGCGGAAAGCGAACCCTTGCGGGTGGCGCACGCCGCTGCCGAACCATAGCACGGTGCCTTCGCCCTCGGGCTCGGCCGCCAGCCACGAGCATGTCCGGTTCTGGAAGTCGCGCAGCAGGATAGCGCTCTCGCTCCGCGCTTCTACCGACCATGCTGCGAAGCGGTCGCTGCGGCCCTCGGCCAGCGCCGCGATATCGGCGCGGTTCGCTCCCTTGCCTATCAGGTAGAGCAGCTTGCGCTCGGGCGTGAAAGCGGGGCTCGCATAGAATGCCGCAATGAAGCCCGTGAGCGACACCGGATGGGGCACTTCGGTGCGGAAGGCATCACGATAGCAATCGGCCCCGCGATGCTGCGCGAGCAGGCTGTCAGCTGGCAACGATGCGCATTCTATGCGGGCCATGGCGTGCTGCTAGGCGCTGCTCCGCCCCGCGACCAGTGCAAAGCATCGAACCTTCGTTGCTTGCCAAGCCGCCTGTGCGGTGCGAAGCCTTGTGCGGGTCGGCAAACGGGGGAGGGGTGTCGATGACGGGTGGTCTGGGACGGCGGGCGCGGACGCCCGAAGAGATGATGATCAACATGATGGCGCTTGCGGCCGGCGATCATCCCGGTCACCGCAATTGGGCACCTCCACCACCCGATGCCCCGCGCGATGTCTTCATCGCCTGCTGGGGCAAGAGCGGCACCACCATGATGCAGCAGATGTTCCACCAGATCCGGATGGTGGCCGCCACCGGCGCGGGCGACATGAACTTCGACGACATCAGCCGGATGACCCCATGGGAAGACACTGCGTTGGTCCTCGACCTCGACATGACCGCAACCCAGCGTGCGCAACCACGCGGCTTCAAGTCGCATCGTGAATACGAACGGCTCCCGCCGGGCATCGCTACGTCGTCACCCTGCGTGACCCCAAGGAATGCTACGTGTCGTTCTACCGCTTCTTCGACGGATGGCACATCGAACGCGGCGCGCTGTCGATGGAGGACTTCTGGCCGCTCTACATGAGCGGCGGGCCGGGCGGTTGTGACTATTTCACCCATCTGCTGAGCTGGTGGGCGCGGCGCGGCGCGGCGGACAGCCTCGTTGCTTCCTATCGCTGGGCGGCGAAAAGCCGGCGGGCGATGATCGTGCCTCTGGCCGGCTTCATCGGCGTTTCGCTCGAACCGGCGCAGGTCGACCTCGTCGAACAGATGACCTCGCGCGAGTTCATGCATGCGCACAAGGACCGGTTCGACGATGCCATGATGTGCGCGGTGATGGAGGCGAAGCTGGGCATCCCCGCCGACAGCGATTCGACCAAGGTTCAGGCCAGCGGGAGCGATGCCGCAACCCTGCCGCCCGCGATCACCGACCGGATCGACGCGTTGTGGGCCGAACGGGTCGCTCCGGTGACCGGACACGCCGACTTCGCTTCGCTCAGCGCGGAACTCGACGCGCGATAGCGAGCGAGGTCAGAGCTTCTCGGCGATCAGGAATTCCGGGTCCTTCACCATCCCCATGAAATCACCCATCACGCCCTGCACCACATCGCCGGGCATATCCTCGCCAGTGAAGCCGTCGAGATCGGGAATGTCGAACAGCTCGACATAGCGCACCGAAGGCTCGCCTTCGCCCAGCAGCAGCCCGGTGACGCGATAGGTGTCGAAGCTCGCCACGCGGCTGAGTGAGCGCATCGCGGGCTGGTCCTTGGTGCGGACCCATTCCTCGAACGCCTCGCGGGTGACTCCGTCGGCGAGCTGGTAGGTGATGATGACTGCGGCCATAAGCTCCTCTTGGGTTCGGATCAGAACAGCAGGGTTTCGGGATCGGGCATTGGCTCTTGCTTCTGCGCCTTCACCAGCGACATCACGCTGCGGACGATGACCCAGATCGCGACGGCGAGACCGGTCAGGAAGCCGATCAGCACGATCATCAGGACGAAGCTGATGATCGATCCGATGAGGCCAATCCAGAACGTGCGGATGAGGTAGGTGAAGTGCGATTGCTCCCACCCCTGCGCCTGGTCGCGCCAGACATAGGCGAGCACGATGCCGACGATCCCGGTGACACCCAGTATCAGACTGGACAGGTAGCACAGGCTGATGATGGTCGGATGGTTGAAGTCGAACCCGCCGCTGGCAGGCGGGCCAGAGCGCGGAGGCTGGGTCAGGTCGTCGGTCATGTCGTATCCCCTCGGTTGGACGCCGCGAAGTCTACGCGGCGAGGCGCAAAGAACAAGGGTCAATCGGTGCCTGCGGCGCACCAGTCGCGCGCTTGGTCACCCCACCCGGTGGTGCGGGCAAGGCCGCGCCCAGCCATCCATTCGCCGAGCCATTGGTCGCGCCCGGCTTCTTCGCGCCGGGCACTGCGCAGTTCGCGGCCATAATCATCGCGCGGCGGATCGATGCCCCCGTCGATAAGAAACGGTCCGCGATTGAGCCAGTCCGAGAGCGAATCGCGCGCGACAATCGCGAGTCGGCGTTCGGCCGCGCATTGACCTTCCAGCTCGGGCGCATCGAAGCCAGCCAGGCGAATCCGGCGTTTGTCCAGCATCACAGTGTCGCCATCGATCACGCAGGCGCTCGAGATGCGTTCCGCGCACAAGGTGAAGCGCCGGTCAACCTGCTGCCAGTCTGCGGTCGACGCGGGCAGGCGCATTACCCACCAGCTGGCCCCGAGCAGCAGCGCCAG
>JBGSPZ010000197.1:0-3620 GCA_041738375.1 Parerythrobacter sp.
CCGTCCGGGCCGTCGCCCAGCGCCAACCAGTCGGTATCCGGAGCGGGGGCTGAAGCCTCAGATGGTGCGTCGGCTCTTGCTTCGGCATCCTGCGGTGCTTCGGCGGCATCGCCCGGCTTCTGCGCCGCCAGCTCTGCCAGGTAGGCTTCGGACACAGTGGCGTGGAAGTCCGCCACGGCAAGCGATCCGCCCTGCCCGGTCACGAAGCGCGAGATCGCGCTGCCCGCGCTGCGGGTGGAGCGATGACAATCGACGAACTCGCCGCCTTCGGGCAGCGTCATGCGCGAGGCCTGGATCACATGCGTGCCCGGCACCACGCCTTCAAAATGATAGCGACCGTCGGCATCGGTGACCGCGAAACTGCCGTCTTCCATCATCACCCGCACGCCGGGGATGCCGATCCGCGGCTCGTGCAGGCTGCAAGCCCCCGCTGTCACCCGCCCGATGATGGTCATGCGGCCGGCGATGGTTTCACGCTCAATGGCAACCGCAGCCGAAGCGGTCGCCATGCGGCCCAGCGAGTCGGTTGCATCAGCGCGGTTCACCGCCTGGCCCGGAGGGGCATCGGTGCGCACGACCATCGCATAGGTGACCCGCTTGCTCTGGCCGCCAGCGATGTCGCCCAGGCTGAAGGTCAGCAGCGAACCATCGGGCGAGGTCGAGACGGCAGCAGGATTGGCCACGCCGTCGATACGCACAGAATCGGTCCGTAGCCGCAGCCAGCGGGACGGGCTGTCGGCCACCGTCACAGCGCGCTTGATCCGTCCGGCATCCTGATTGCGCACGGTGATCGTGTAGAATACCACGTCACCCGGCTGCGCCGAGGCGCGCGACGCAGTCTTGCTCAGGCTGACCGCAAGGCTCGGCCGATCGAGCGGGATGTCGATTTGCACCGGCGTGGGATCGAGAAGCTGGAATGTGCCTCCGTAGGATCCATCGTTAATGATGAACGGCCTTCCGTCAGGCTGCGTCAGCGTCGCAAGCTGCGGCGGCTGGACGATCGACGGCGCGGTGTAGGGTGTCGGCGGCTGGATAACGAGGCGGTAAGTGCCGAGGGCAGTCAGCGGGAACCAGTACTCCCCTGGCCCCATCAGGTAACTGTTTCCAGCGCCATCGGTTATCGATTGCCCCGAAATAACCGTTGACGGCCAGGAAGTTACACCGTCCTCGGCAAAGACCACGGCGGGCTGGCCGGTCGCAGCGTTGACCAGCGAAACCACCGCCCCCGAAACCGGCTCGCCGCTTTCACTATCGAACACTACGCCGAACGGGTCGGCAAGGACATCGACATCGGCGTGGACGATAATCGCAGTTCCACCGGGCTGGAGCGCCGAGATGCCGATAGTCTGGCCGTCGGCAATGCTCAACCGACAGTCACCCGCCGCGGGCATGGGCGGCATCCGGACAGTCGGAATCGCGCCCACGAAGATGCCCGAATCCGGTCCGGTCTCAAAAATGACCAGTTCTTCCCGGTCGCCGGCCGAAGTTTCGACGATGACGGAAAGTCGGTCCACCGTTCCCGGGTCGAGATTGGCTGCACCGGCGCGAATCTGGAAGATCAGCGTTTGTCCGGCGGTCAGCACGGTTGTCTCGGTCACGGAACTGGTTATCGGCCCCGCCGATGCGCCGGTGGCGGCGATCGACTGGTTGCCGCATCGGGTCGGGAAATAGGTAATTTCCGAACCGCTGGCGGGTGAAGGCCGGAAGGTACGTATCTCAGGTGGAATTTCAGCGACCTGGAGTGAAACCACATTCGACGCGGTTGAGTACTCGCCGCCCTGGAATGTCCACCTGGCTTCGGCAATATTGGTAATGGTTTGTGCGCTGGCTACCCCGGGCACGACGAATGGCAGCAGCACTAGCAAGAGTGCCGCTGCCCATTCGCGCAAAGAGGGGTGCCTACGCACCGGTATTCAATCCGCCGACTATCAGTCGATGGTTACGCGGAAGTAGACCGAGCGGGTCTCGGTCGCCGCGATGTCGCTAAGGCTCGCATCGATTTCATGCGTGCCTCCGTCGTAAGTGCCACCTGCAACCCCGCTGGCGCACGACGCGTCGCCGTCCACGAAGATGCCGAAGGCTGCGAGATAGCTGACATCGGCCGGAAGTACGTCGTTGACCGCAACATCGGTGGCCGTTGCCGCGCCCGAAGCGTTCGACACCGTGATGCAATACTGGATCGTCGCACCCGGAATCGCTTTCGGGTTGGTCGTTCCATTCACCGGATCTTCGATGATCGAGCTGGTCTTCGAAACTGTCACGACTGCACCGGCTACGACGTAGCTGTCGGTATCGGCATGGTCGCCCTGGTTCGCGCCATCATCACCCGCGGCTGCCGCATCGGCGAGCACGGTGTCGACACCAGCGGTGTTGGCACCTGCCGTGGCAGTGTATTCGGTGCCGAGCGAGCTGGCGGTACCGCCGGCATGCGCGTCTGCGACGAGCGTCACGTCCGCAGTCTGGCCATTGGTTGCCGTGATCGGAATATTGCCCACCACATGGACAACCACGGATGCATCTGCAGCGATTTCATCGAGATAGGTGACAACGGTGTCGCCGGCATCGAACACGCCATCGCCGTCGTCGAGGTAGAACACGGGGCTGACAATGTCGAAATCGTCGGTCGCCGACTGCACCAGCGACAGGTTGAAATCGACCGTGTCGTTGGACAGGTTGGTCACCTGGAAGGTGGTCGCCTGCGCGGTCGAGCCCGGTGCGACGCTGGTCGCTGCACCGCCGACTTCGGCAACCGTCACATCGACCCTGCGGTCGACCGTAAAGGTGTCGTCATCGGTAACGGCAGTCTGCGTCACGCCACCCACATCGAAGGAGACGGAAACATTGTTGGTAATGGAACTGCCGGCAGCGGTGCCCGCTGCCAGCACTGGGCTGGAGGTAAACGCAATGAGCGCAAATGCGCTTACTGCCCCCAGCAATTGCTTGCGGTGTGTCATCGGTTTGGTCCTCTTTGTCTACCATCCGCGTAAGTGGCCGCCCGGATGGCTTGGCGGTTACCGTCCGCTGGTCAGCGGATGATTGCGGGAAACTCGAGCCGTCCGGTCTCGCCGGGCGCGACCATCGCCAGCGTCCATCGGACATGTGTGACATCGGCGTGCTCTGCGGGACGCGTGCTGCCGTCTTCGGTCGCGACGGTCAGAGCAGAGAGCACGCCCCAGGTCTTGCCGCCATCGACCGAGACGACCAGCGAGGGATCGGCATCGGGCGCGAGACGGACTGCGCTGGGAAGCGGGTTGGTGACGACGAAGTTGGCGACGGTTTCCGAGCCGCTGTTGCTGTAATCGGTACCGAACACCAGCCGGTCGCCGGGGACGATCAAATCCGGGGCAACCAGCTCGACGCGCGACTTGCCGTCGGCATCGACGACCGTCTTCTCCAGCTTCACATCGCCTTCGAGCGAAATCGGGGTGTCCTGCGCAAAGGCTGGCCCGGCGAGGATTGCCATGGCGATGACGGGAGCGAGAAATTTCTTGAAGAGCGACATTTTTTCAGACCCTTGGTGCTGTTATTTCACGTTCAGTCGATGCTGACTTCGAAGGTGACGGCGTGGCTCGATCCGCCGGCGACCGTGCCGAGATCGACGCTGATGCCGCTGGCCGAAG
>JBGSPZ010000199.1:0-4119 GCA_041738375.1 Parerythrobacter sp.
CTTCGGCCAGCGCCTGCATCGCGCCGATCGCGATCAGGTCGCTCGCGGCAAAGATCGCGTCGAACGGATGCCCGTCGGCGATCAAGGACTTGGCCGCGATATAGCCGTCGGCCTCGTTGGTCAGCGCATCCTTGCGCAGCCTGCTGTCCGGCTCGATCCCCGCCTCGCGCATCGCCGCGCAGCACCCGGCATAGCGATCGGCGAATTCGGGATAGCCCTCGTCGGCATCGCCAAGGAAGGCGATCTTGCGCCGGCTCAGCGACAGCAGGTGCTCGCCCGCCAGCTTCCCCGCACCGAAATTGTCCGAGCCCACCGTCGGCCCGATATTGTCTTCGCGCACGGAACCCCAGCGCACGAAATGCGTGCCCTGCTCCACCAGCTTTTCCAGCTTCTGGGCGTAGGCGGTATAGTCGCCATAGCCGAGCAGGATCAGCCCGTCGGCGCGGTGGCTGTCCTGGTATTTGACGTGCCAGTCGTCTTCCATCCGCTGGAACGAGATCAGCAGGTCCAGCCCCCGGTTGGCGCATTCGCGGGTGATCGAGCCGAGCATCGAGAGGAAGAACGGGTTGATGTTGGAATCGTCCGCCGTCGGATCCTCGAAGAACAATAGCGCAATGGTGTTGGCGCGCTGCGAGCGCAGCGAGGAGGCGTTCTTGTCCACCGTGTAGTTGAGCTCGCGCGCGATCGCCTCGATCTTCTCGCGGGTCGCCGCGCTGACCGCCTTGTCGCCGCGCAAAGCCCGGCTGACCGTGGGCTGCGACACCCCGGCGCGATAGGCGATGTCGAAGCTCGTCGGCTTCCCTGTGGGTAGGCGGCCCATCATCTCTCCCTTGGGAGCAGACCTATCCCTCGCACGCGCGCCGCGCAATGAGCGCGCAGAGCGGCACCGCGCGTTTCAGGCCAGTGTGACAATTTGATGCAATCGCGCAACACCCCCTTGTTGTGCGCCGCACAAACATACGTATGCTGACTATGCGAAGGCAGTCTTCTTGGCCGAAAGGCACAATCGAGGGGCCCGAATTACTTGGTTCGGAACCCCAAAAGATTTGTGACTATCGCCGCAGGGGTGCGGCGGGACTGGGAGAAGACACTGTGATCAAACGCAATTTCCTCACGTCGGGAATCAGCGCACCGGCACTCGCCCTCGCGCTCGTCGGCGGATTCGCACCGCAAGCCGCGCTGGCGCAGGACGCCGACGACGAAGAAAGCGCCGGGCCGGCCGAGAACGAGGACGATGTCATCATCGTCAGCGGCTTCCGCGCCTCGCTCGAAAGCGCCGTCGCCGAAAAGCGCAACAGCGACCAGATCCTCGAGTCGGTGACGGCGGAAGAGATCGGCAAGCTGCCCGACTCGTCGATCGGCGAGTCGATCGCGCGCCTGCCCGGCCTGACCTCGCAGCGCCTCAACGGCCGCGCCAACGTCATCGCGATCCGCGGCTTCGGCCCCGACTTCTCGCAGACCCTGCTCAATGGCCGCGAACAGACCACCACGAGCGACAACCGCTCGGTCGAGCTCGACCAGTATCCGTCGGAAATCGTCAACCAGGTGGTGGTGTACAAATCGCCGACCGCCTCGCTGGTCGGCCAGGGCCTGGTCGGCACGGTCGATATCCGCACCGTCCGCCCGCTCGAAACCAGCAAGCAGGTGCTCGCGGTCGGCGCGCGCGCTTCCTACGCCGACCTTGGCAAGCTGAACGCCGGCTCGAAGGACATCGGCTATCGGCTCAACGCGGCCTTTGTCGACCAGTTCGCCGAAGATACGATTGGCCTCTCGCTCGCCGCGTCCTACGTCAACGAACCCTACCAGCTGCAGGAATTCAACGCCTGGGGCTACGCCGGTTCGGGCACGGCCGCGTCGCCGAGCGTGATCGGCGGATCGAAGAGCTTCGTCACTTCGACCGAACTCAAGCGCTTCGGTCTCAACGGCACACTGCAATACCAGGCCGCGCCGACCGTCATGCTGACGCTCGACGGGTTCTATTCGAACTTCAACGACGACCAGTCGAAGCGCGGGATCGAGCTCCCGCTCGGCTTCGGTGCGTTCGGCACCACCACCACGATCGGCAATGTCGAGGACGGCTTCGCCACCTCGGGCACGTTCAACAACGTCCGCGGCGTGGTGCGCAACGACATCTTCCAGCGCAAGGCCGACCTCTATTCCTTCGGCTTCAAGGTCGACCACGAGGGTGACGACGGCTGGAACGCCTTCTTCGACTTCGGCTATTCGCGCACCGACCGCAACGAGCTGAGCCTCGAAAGCTATGCCGGCACCGGCTTCAATGGCGACGACACCGGCAACGGCGCATCGGCGACGATCGGCTTCCAGTCTGGCCCGACCGGCACGGTGTTCAACCCCTCGCTCGACTATTCCAACCCGGCGCAGATCTTCCTCACCGACCCGCTCGGCTGGGGCGGCGGCACCGTGCCGCAGGCGGGATACTACAACAACCGGATCATCGACGACGAGCTGCTGCAGTTCCGCGCCGAGGTCGAGAAGGAGTTCGAAGGCGGCTTTATCCGCAGCGTGCAGTACGGCATGAACTACACGACGCGCGAAAAGTCGCTGACGCCGGACGAGGCCTTCGTTCGCCTGCCGAACGGCGCGCTGACCGCTACCGTGCCGAGCCAGTTCCTGCTGCGTTCGACCGATCTCGGCTATCTCGGCCTCGGTCCGATCGTGAGTTATGACGCGCGCGATCTGATCGATGCGGGTGTGCTGGTGCTCGAGCCCCGGGTCGCGACCGGCCCGAATGCCGCCGCCGACGTGCTGGGCAAGGGCTACACCGTCAACGAAGACCTGATGACCGCCTATCTCCAGGCGAATATCGAGCAGGAACTGGGCGGAGGCACGCTGACCGGGAATATCGGGGTCCAGGCGGTCAACACCAACCAGAAATCGACCGGCTTCATCTTCACCCCGACCGGACCCCAAGAGCGGACCTTCGGCGATGACTTCTGGGACGTCTTGCCGAGCCTCAACCTCTCGCTCCGCCTCGACAGCGACACGGTGATCCGCCTTGCCGCCGCGCGCGAGATCATGCGTCCGCGGCTCGACGACACCCGCCTGTCGATCGGCTACGGGATCGACAATTCGGTCCCTGGCGGGATCATCCGCGGCGGCGGGGGCAACCCGTTCCTGCGGCCCTATCGTGCGAATGCGGTCGACTTCAATATCGAGCAATATTTCGGTCGCGGGGGCGTGGTCGCGGTCCAGCTGTTCTACAAGGACATCAAGACTTTCATCTTCAACGGCCGCTTCGCGTTCGACTATGCGGGCTTCCCCGAGCCGACCGGCGCGGCGGGCTTCCCCAACCTCCCGACGGTGGGTACGCTCGATGCGCCGATCAACACCGGCGGCGGTGACCTTTATGGCGGCGAGCTGGCGGTGACCCTGCCCTTCGCCACCTTCAGCGAGGCGCTCGACGGCTTCGGCATCACCGGCGGTGCGGGTTACACCAAGACCAATGTCGAGGATGCGGGCGGCAACGAGACGCAGATCCCCGGCTATTCCAAGTGGGTGGTCAACGGCACGGCCTATTTCGAGAAGAGCGGTTTCAACGCCCGCGCCAGCGCTCGCTACCGGTCGACCTTCCTCGGTGACTTCACCGGCTTCGGCGGTTCGCCGACCCGCAGGATCGCGCTGGGCGAGACGATCATCGATGCGCAGATCGGGTATGATTTCCCCGATGACAGCGCGCTCAACGGCCTCTCGCTCTACCTCCAGGGCCAGAACCTGACCGACGAGCGCTTCGCCTCGATCGGCGGCAACCGCAACCAGGTCGTCGATTACCAGATCTACGGCCGCCGGTTCCTTGCAGGCTTCACCTACAAGTTCCGTTGACGCATAACGGGCCCCGGCAGCGCGCCGGGGCCCGCCAGCCTCATCCGCAAGAGAGGCACGAATGACCAAGCGACCGGCCATGAACATCGTCATCGTCGGCGGGGGAACGGCTGGCTGGATGACGGCGGCGGCCCTCGCCCGCTTCACCCAGGCCAGCGTGACGCTGGTGGAATCCGATGCCATCGGCACCGTTGGCGTGGGCGAGGCGACGATCCCGCAGATCCGCCTGTTCAACGCCGGCCTCGGCATCGACGAAGCCGAATTCCTGCGCGAGACGCG
>JBGSPZ010000227.1:0-4840 GCA_041738375.1 Parerythrobacter sp.
GGGCAATTACTTCAAGTCGGGCGCGCCGGCGGTGAGCCTGTGGGTCTCCGACTACACCCGCGCGGCCCCTGGCGGCACCGGCGCGGCGAAATGCGGCGGCAACTATGCCGCCAGCCTTGTCCCCACCCGCGAGGCTTTCGAACGCGGGCACGACCAGGTGCTGTTCCTCGATGCGGCGGAGAAGAAATGGATCGAGGAGCTGGGCGGCATGAACTTGTTCTTCGTATTCGACGACGGCAGCGTCGTCACCCCGCCCCTGACCGGCACCATCCTGCCCGGCATCACCCGCGACAGCCTGATCGCCCTGCTGCGCGAAGAGGGGCTGACCGTGCGCGAGGAACCGTACAGCATCGACCAATGGCGCGCCGATTCGGAGAGCGGGACGCTGCTCGAGACCATGGCCTGCGGCACCGCTGCGGTCGTCACCCCTGTGGGCAAGGTCACGGCGGAGGACTACAGCTTCACCATCGGCAGCGGCGGCCCCGGCCAGATCACCAGCAAGATCCGCGAGAAGCTGGTCGGCATCCAGCGCGGCACTATCGAGGACACCCACGGCTGGGTGATGAGGGTATAAGCATGAGCCTATTCTTCGGACTGTCCGCCGCCCTGCCCCTGCTGCTGGCAAGCGCAAACGTCGAAACCAAATGGCGCGAGGACGGAACGGTGTGGATCTCCACCACTGTCGAGATCGACGATCCCAATGATGCGTTCGAGAAGGGCGGCAAGGCACTCGAACAGGGAGCGGTCACAGCCTGCGAGGGCAAGGGCAAGCCGCGCGAGGTCGAAGAGCCGACCCTCAACGCCATGGGCTATACCCACAAAGGCAAGATGCAGGTCACTCTCAGCGCGGTCTATGCCTGCGGCTGACACATCGACCGTGATCACCGTCGCTGCACTCTACCAGTTCACCCGCTTCGAAGACCCGGCCGCGCTGCGCGATCCGCTGTTCGCCCTGGGCGAGGAAGTGGGCGTCAAGGGCACGTTGCTGCTGGCGAAAGAAGGGATCAACGGCACCATCGCGGGAAGCGAGAATGCGATTGCGCGCGTGCTGGGGCATATCCGCGCATTGCCGGGGTGCGCCGATCTCGACGTCAAGTTCAGCCACGCCGGGCGTATGCCGTTCAACCGGCTCAAGGTGCGGCTGAAGCGCGAGATCGTGACCATGGGGCAGCCCGATATCGACCCGCTCCACAGCGTCGGGCGCTATGTCGATCCTCATGACTGGAACGCGCTGATTTCCGACCCCGAGACGCTGGTGATCGACACCCGCAACGATTACGAGGTCGCCATCGGCACGTTCAGGGGCGCGGTCGATCCGCAAACCGCCAGCTTCGGCGAGTTTCCGCAGTGGTTCCGCGATCACCGCGAGGAACTGCTCGACGGGAAAAAGAAGGTCGCGATGTTCTGCACCGGAGGGATCCGGTGCGAGAAATCGACCAGCTTCCTGCGCTCCGAAGGGATCGAGGAGGTCTACCACCTCAAAGGCGGCATCCTGAAGTATCTCGAGCAAGTCCCTGAATCCGAAAGCCGGTGGGATGGCGAGTGCTTCGTGTTCGACTAGCGGTTCGCGGTCGGCCATGGCCTCGAAATCGGCACCCACGGCCTGTGCCGCGCCTGTCGCCGCCCGGTCAGCGAGGCAGACAAGGCCAGACCCGAATATGTCGAGGGCATCAGCTGCCCGCACTGCATCGCCGAGAAGACCGACGAGCAGCGCACCCGCTATGCCGAGCGCCAGAAGCAGGCCGAACTCGCGCGGCGGCGCGGCGCGGACCATGTCGGCGCGCGATCCAACGACTAGTCGCCAGTCAGACTGCTGCGCTCGACCGTATCGATACTCTCCTCGAAGAGATAGAACACGCGCTGCTCCTCCGTTGCGCAATATCTACCGATGTCGCTCTCGGGATCGATCTGCGCTTCCACTGTCAGTTCAACCCGCCGGTTGAGCAATTCCCTAACGCCGTTTTCGATCGGCACGAGCGGGCGCGAGGTGCCCAATGATTCAGTCGTAATCCGGCCCGAGGCGACGCCCCTTGCTACTAGGAAGTCGGCGACCACCTGCGCACGGCGCTGTGCAATTCGAAACCCGTATTCATCGCCGAATTCACGATCCGAATGTCCCTTGACGTAATACTGGTACCGGCTCCCGAAAATCTTTTCCAACGCCCGATCCTGCTCAATCAGTGCTCCGGCATATTGCAGGAGGCCGTCATAGGCCTCTGGGGTGATATCGGCATTGTCCCAATCGAAAAAAATCACAAGCGGCGCCGGTGAATAGCGCGATCCGCGATCCATCATTACGTTCGCGATCAGGCAGGCGCGGTTGACGAGTTGCGGGAAAATAGGGATGTTGCCGCGCATTTCATCAGGGATTGCCGAAGCGGCCTCAACGAAAACACCAATGCCATCGAGCGCGCCCACCCGCTGTATCTCGCGGAGATGCTCATGGCGTTCGAACTGTGTCGCTGTGGTTGCAATGTTAAACCTTCGATCCTGCCAAAACTTACCATGATGGACTCCGAGCAATGCGCCGTCGTCTTCCGCGAGCACCAACGCACCCGAGCTTCCACCGTCTGTTTCGCAATTGTTCAGGAAAGAAGAATCGTCGCGAATCTTCGTGATCCAGCAGTCTTGACGGGTGACGACGAGTGACGATTTGCCAGGATGGTGTAGCAGTTGGATACGCTCACCGTGCCGGGGCGCGCGGAAGAATAGGGGAAAAGTCGGCAAGTCTTGCAATCCTTCCTGTCCCGACTCGAACTCCAGCAATGCAATATCCTCACAACCTCGAAAATCTTCTTCGTCACATGGGCTGATCAGGGAAGGACGGGTACTGAGGCGAAACTGGACAAATTGGTCCTTGCGCGGCTGCTGCGAAGGTACCGCCCATGCGCGGACAAGCTTACCTTCGGGTGTGCCGGGCTTGATGCAGTGCATCGCCGTTGCGACATAGCGCATTTCCACGCCGCTTCCGTCTCGCCCACCCAAGATTGCGCCGGTACATGGAATGCTCACCTGAGCGCCACGCTCTTCGAAATCGAACTGGAGGAAGACGATCGGTCGAGCGAGCCTTGCCATCGTGCTGTCAGGGGGGAAGTTGGCGACGTATTCGGAAGAGGTGAATTGCGGCTCCGTCTGTGCCACAGAAATATGCGGGGTAGTTACGGAAAAAAGCCCAAACAGCGTCAGGTTGAGATGGTATCTTTGCATTGACAGTGGCCTCAATCACTCATCAGATAGACCGCAGAAGCGTTCGGCAGTCAAATTTAAGGTGGCAGTCGAGATTTACGGGGGAACACATGAAGAAACTTGCCTGCATTGCCGCTATGTGCGCTGCCCTGAGCGGCTGTGCGACAATCGCTACCGGTGGCGCACCTTTGCCAGAGCCACTGGCGGAGTTCGCCTATGACAACAATGAGGATTTCGACATCCAGCTGTTCTCGTCGCTCGATGCTGGCCTGGGATCGGTTAGGGTAGACTTGCCCCGAGGCGGTGAACTTCCCAAACGCCTCGGAAAATTCGCCGGCGCGGTGAAAGTCGGCGGTGGCGATGTCTATCAATGTGAAACGACGACCTCGGAAGGGCTATTCACCTGGGCTGCGGTATGGAAGATCGCGCAAGTAACCGCCCGCGCATCGGCCGCGCGGAATTATCACTTGGTGCTGGAAACTAATTCGCGCGCCATGCGCCTCGATGGTGTTCGCTTTTTGAAGCAGGATGGCTTTTCTTCTGCACTCTTGGATGCAGACTATGGGAGGTGCCGCAAGGTCGGATGACCCGACCGATCCTCTACAGCTTCCGCCGCTGCCCCTATGCGATGCGCGCGCGGATGGCGCTGTGGATCAGCAGCACGGGTTGCGAATTGCGCGAGGTCAAACTGGCGGACAAGCCCTCCGCGATGCTCGAAGCCTCCCCCAAGGGCACGGTGCCGGTGCTGGTGCTGCCGGGTGGAGAGGTGATCGACGAGAGCATCGCGATCCTTCGCTGGGCGCTCGCGCGGAACGATCCCGAGGGCTGGCTGGCGGGAGATCATCCTGGGCTGATCGAGCTGGCGGACGGGTCGTTCAAGCACCATCTCGACCGCTACAAATATCCCACCCGCTATGCGGACGAACAGGGCAACGCGCGCACCGACCACCGCGGCGAAGGCCTCGCGATCCTGAGCGACCTCAATTTCCGACTGGCGGAACGGGAGAACCTGCTGGGCGAGTACAGGACCTTGGCCGATATCGCGCTGTTTCCCTTCGTCCGCCAGTTCGCCAACGTCGATCGCGACTGGTTCGACGCCCAGCCGATCCCGCAGCTTCAGGCATGGCTCGAACGGCATCTGGAGTCCGAGCTGTTTGCGGCGGTTATGGGGAAGCATGCGCCTTGGAAGCCGGGCGATGCGGCGGTCATTTTCGGCGCTTCGATTTGACCAAAACACCCCTCTCCCTTGAGGGAGAGGGAGGAGCGCCGCAAGGCGCGGAGGGTGTGGGTGTACCCCGGCCCACTGGTGTCGTACCCCCACCCCCTGCCCCTCCCCATGGGGAGGGGGGTTAGTCGGATATCGATGTCGGCACCACCGAAGGTTCGACATCCGTGCACTCTCCCAACCGCTCCCGAAAGCTGTCGATCAGCCAGCTGGTCGCCGGGCCGGGACGCGCGTCGCGGCGCCATAGCGCGCTGAGCGTGTAGTTCGCCCCCGGCTTTTCCGGCAGGTCGAGCTCCACCAGCACGCCGCTTGCGAGGTCGCCGCTGACCATATGACGCGGCATGTTGCCCCAGCCGATGCCCTCCTTGAGCAGCGAATGTTTCGCGCCGAGGTCCGCCAGCCGCCAGCTTTGCGGGCTGAGGACGGAGA
>JBGSPZ010000243.1:0-10142 GCA_041738375.1 Parerythrobacter sp.
TTTCGGCACGGCGCTGAGCGATGTCCCCAAATGCTGGGGTTTGGCTCATCGCCTGTGGTGGGCGGGGGAGTTGGTGTGGGGCGAGCCGGACCGGCGTCGGCCGATGGGCGGGGTCAGCGATTGCGGAGGCGCTTGCTGAGGTCGTTCAGACGCTTCTTCTCGTCGCCGCTCAGCGAGTCCATCCCGTTGGCGCCGATCTTGTCGAGCAACGCGTCGAGTTCGATCTGATCGGCGGGGGAGGGGGCGCTCGGAGGTGGCATCGGCGCCGGTGCGTTCTTCCACGGACCTTGCACCACGCCGCCGGACCTGGGCGAGCTGGTGCCGCGAGACGGCTTGGACTTGCGCTTCTTGGGCTTGGACGACCCGGCACTGTCGAGCGGGAGGTGCGGGATCGGCCAGCCGGTGGCCAACCCGAGTGAGCGGCCGGCGACGAGTGCAACACCGATGGACACGAGCAGGAAGATCACCTGGCCGGTCTGGTCGGTCCCGGTGAACTGCAGGAAGTTCAGCACCGTGAAGATCGCGGCGAGGGCCCACAGCGGAATGACCTCGAACCACTTGACGCCGGGATAGGTCGCTGCGTACACCCAGATCCCGCCGAGGAACAGGTTGTTCAGCCCGTACTGGATCATGAAGTCGATGCTGTCGGACAGCGGGCCGAGCACCGTGAGGATGAGCGCCGGCACGATCGTCAGTGCGAGCACCCACGCCAGGAACTTGCCGCGGCCGAACAGGGCTTCGAGCTGCTGGCCGAAGAGGTAGAAGAAGACGATCCCGAGCAGCGGCCAGATCGCTGGTTCGGTGGCGATCGGCCACGTGACCAGTCGCCACACCTCGAAGTCCCGCACCAGCACCGGAGCGAACCACAGGCGGTCCCAGGCGTCGCGGAACAGTCCCCACAGGAACATCGAGACGATCGACAGGCCGCACAGGATGTCGGTGGTGGTGACGTCGAAATTGCCCGCACGGAACCAGCCGTCGTTGGGTCGTCGGCGGAAGGCGGCGGCGAACTGGTCGGACATCAGGCATCACGGTATCCGGCCGTCCGTATGCTTGGGGCGTCATGCAGGAAGCGAGATGGTGAAACGTCCCCCGGCCGGCACGATCCCCGAGGCGCCGGGCTCGTACCAGTTCAAGGACGTCCACGGCCGCGTGATCTACGTCGGAAAGGCGTCGAACCTCCGCCAACGCCTCTCGAACTACTTCCAGCACCCGCGCAATCTGCATCCGCGAACCGCGCAGATGGTCGAGACCGCCGAGTCGGTCGAGTGGACGATCGTGCGCAACGAGGTCGAGGCGTTGATGCTCGAGTACTCGTTGATCAAGCAGCACGACCCGCGGTTCAACGTGCGCCTACGCGACGACAAGAGCTACCCGTTCCTCGCCGTGACGATCGACGAGCAGTGGCCGCGGGCGCTCGTGATGCGCGGTCGCAAGCGCAAGGGCACCCGTTACTTCGGGCCATACGCCCACGCCTATGCGATCCGTGACACCCTCGACCTGCTGTTGAGGTCGTTCCCGATTCGTACGTGCAGTCCGGCGAAGTTCAACCAGCACGAGCGGCTCGGGCGTCCCTGCCTGCTGTTCCACATCGAGAAGTGCGCTGGGCCGTGCGTTGGCGAGATCGAGGAGATCCCTTACCGCGAGCTCGTCGCCGAGCTGATCGACTTCCTCGACGGCGACACCGACGAGATCGTCGACCGCCTCGAGGCCGACATGCAGTCCGCTGCGACCGACCTCGAGTTCGAGCGGGCGGCGAGACTGCGCGACCGGCTGACCGCGGTGCGCAAGGCGATCGAGAAACAGCAGATGGTGGCCGACCGCAACGAGGATCTCGACGTGATCGGGATCGCCGAGGACGAGCTGGAGGCGTCGGTCCAGGTGTTCTACGTCCGGCGCGGTCGGGTCGTGGGCCGCAAGGGGTTCGTGCTCGACAAGGTCGAGGAGCTCACCCCGGGCCGTCTGATCGACCGCATCCTCGAGTCGATGTACGGCGACGACCCGATCCTCGGCGTGCCCAAGCAGGTGTTGGTGCCGTACGAGGCCGAGGAATTGGAGATCTACGAGGAGTGGCTCTCGATGGGGCGCGGCTCACGGGTGCAGATCCGGGTTCCCCAGCGCGGCGACAAGCGGTCGTTGCTCGAGACGGTCACCCGCAACGCGCAGGAGGAGTTCACCCGGCATCGGATGAAGCGGGCGAGCGATCACAACACCCGGAGCCGAGCGCTCACCGAACTGCAGGACCACCTCGGCCTCCCTGAGGCTCCACTTCGCATCGAGTGTTACGACATGGCCCATCTCCAGGGCACCGACTACGTCGGTTCGATGGTCGTGATGGAGGACGGGCTCCCGAACAAGCGCGAATACCGTCGGTTCAAGGTGAACTCCGTCGGCGGCGACGAGATGGGTCCGAGCGACGACTACGCCGCGATGGCCGAGGTGGTCCGCCGTCGGCTCCAGGCCTACCTCGACGAGCGCGACCGGCCCGTCAACGAGCGCGGCGACAAGCCAGGCAAGTTCGCCTACCCGCCCCAGCTCCTGCTCGTCGACGGAGGCAAGGGCCAGCTCAGCGCGGCGAAGCGGGTCGTCGACGAACTCGATCTCGCCGACGAGATCCCCGTCGCAGGACTCGCGAAGCGGTTCGAGGAGGTGTACGTCCCGGGCCGCAGCGAGCCCGTCGAGATCCCACGTGGGAGCGAGGCGTTGTTCATGCTGCAGCGCATCCGCGACGAGGCCCACCGCTTCGCCAACACCTTCCACCGCGAGCGCCGGAGCAAGCGGATGACCGTCAGCGCCCTCGACGGGATCGCGGGTCTCGGAGAGGTCCGGCAGAAGAAGCTGGTCAAGGCGCTCGGCGGCGTGAATGCGGTGAAGCGGGCCGAACTCGACGAACTGAAGTCCCTGAGCTTCCTGCCGGACACCGTCGCCGAGGCGGTGTACGGGAAGTTCCACACGGCCCACACGGAGTGAGCGGGTCGCCAACCAGATTCAAGTGCTGGACCTCGCCTGACGATCGAGACTAGGTTCATCCTACTGTTTCGCGGCATGTCCGTCACCCCCCGAAGGTACCGAGTGCGTTCCAACAAGTTCATCGCGGCCGTCGCCGCTCCGATCATCCTCTCCGCGATGTTGGTCGTGGGCCCTGCCGCGACCGGAATCGCGCGCACCAGCCGCGGGTAGACGCCGCAACGGCACAGGTTGGGGATCGCCGCGCGGATTTCCTCCTCGCTCGGATCGGCGTTTTTCGCGATCAGCGCAGCGCCCGCCATGACGATGCCCGGGGTGCAGAACCCGCACTGGATCGCTTGCTCGGCCACCATCGCCTGCTGCACCGGATGCGAACGGTCGCGCGCCAGGCCTTCGATGGTGGTGATGTAGCGCCCTTCGGCCTCGGCAAGGGTGATCAGGCAGCTGCGCAGTGCCTCGCCATCGACGATCACCATGCAGGCCCCGCAATCGCCGCTGCCGCAACCGTATTTGATGCCCGTAAGGTTCGCCGCGTCGCGCAGCGCCCATAGCAGCGGGGTGTCGGGATTCATGTCGAATTGCACCGGCTGGTCGTTCACCGTCATGCGCGACATGCTTGCCAATCCCTCCTGAGCAACCGGCCGGTCATTGCATGGACGGGGGCGGCGCGACAAGCGGCGGGAATTCGCTTTCACCCGCGCCTTGCGCCCGCTAGCGCGAAAACGATGAATGACAAAGCAACGCTGACCCGCGGGAGCATCTCCGGACACCTCGTGGGCCAGACCGCCCCGATGGTGATCGGCGTTGCCGCAATGATGTCGGTCGGGCTGGTCGACAGTTACTTCATCGGCCAGCTCGGCAGCGCCGAACTCGCCGCGGTCGGGTTCATTTTTCCGATCACGGTCGCTCTGGCCAGCCTCGGCGTCGGGGTGATGGTCGGGGTGAACTCGGTGGTCGCGCGCGCGATTGGCGAAGGCGACGACGACAAGGCCGCGCGGCGGGCGAACTTCGGCATCGTGTTTGCCGTGGCCACGGGCGTGGTGCTCGGCTTGCTGCTATTCGCCATGCTCGATCCCCTGTTCCGGCTGATGAATGCGCCGGACCGCCTGTTGCCGCTGATCGGCGAATACATGCGGCCCTTTGCGCTCGGCTTCCCCTTGCAACTGACCATCATGGGCCTCAACGGCGTGTTGCGCGCGCAGGGAGAGACCCGCAAGACCTCCTATGTCTCGCTGGTATTTGCCGCGGCGAACTGGATCCTCGACCCGATCCTGATCACCGGAGCCTTCGGCATTTCCGGGTTCGGAGTGGCGGGGGCCGCCTATGCCACGCTGATCGGCTGGGCGTTCTCCATCGTGCTGGCGATAGTGCTGCTGCGCAGCACGCATCTTCCGCTCAACCCGATGCTGCTGCGCGGTTGCAGCCTGGTCGATCCGGCGACTTCGATCCTCAAGGTTGCGGTGCCCGCCGCGTTTTCCAACGCGATCAATCCGATCGGGCTGTCGATCCTGACCGCTCTGGTCGCGCTCGAATGGCAGGCAGCGGTGGCGGGCTTCGGCACTGCCGGCCGGCTGCAGAGTTTCGCCGTGGTGCCCTTGCTCGCGCTTTCGGGATCGATCGGTTCCATCGTCGGGCAGAACTGGGGCGCGGGGGAATTCGGCCGCGCGCGCGCTGCGGCTCTGGGCGCGTTCGGTTTCTGTCTCGCTTACGGACTGGTACTCGCCGTGGCCCTGTTTGCCGCAGGGCAATGGTTCGCCGGCTTCTTCACTGATGATCCGGCGGTGATCCGTCAGTTCGATCTCTACCTCCGCATCGCCGCATGGGGCTACGCCGGGTTCGGGCTGCTGATCGTCGGCAACGGTGTGCTCAACGCGGTCGACAAGGCCGGGTGGTCGCTGGCGCAAAGCTGTTTCCGCGTGCTTGCGGTGATGCTGCCGGTTGCCTTGCTGCTGCGCGCGAGCTGGGGTTCCTCGGCCATCTTTGCGGCGGAACTGGCGGCCAACTTGGTCGGCGGGGCTGTTGCGGTGGTCGTCGTGTTGTGGGTCCTGGCACCCGGAAAGCAAAGCGGACGGTGATCAATCGTTAACCATCCCGGCCCATAGTGACCCCGAACGCATTGGGGATTTGCGATGGACGACCTGCTGGCCGATTTCGTGGCCGAAACCCGCGAGATGCTCGAGGCGATCGGCGGCGAGATCGTCGCGTGGGAAGCCGATCCGGCAGACGGCACCCGGCTCGACGCGATTTTTCGCTTCGTCCACACGGTCAAGGGCAACTGCGGCTTCTTCGATTTCCCCCGCCTCGAAAAGCTGAGCCACGCGGCGGAGGGCACGCTGGCGGATGTGCGCGCCGGGCGCCGCTATCCCGATAGCCACCTTGTCAATGCCGTTCTCGCGATTATCGACCGTATCACCCAGTTGATCGACGCGATCGACGCCGGCCAGGAACTGCCGGAGGGCGGCGACGACGTTCTCATTGCAGCGCTTGAACCCGATACGCCGGACGCGGGCGAAAGCATCGCGGTCCAGAGCGTCGCCGCGCAGGCCCCAAGCACCGCCAGCAGTGCTACCCCGCGCACCATCCGCTTACCGGTGGAACTGCTCGACCGGGTGATGAGCGGCGTCTCCGACATGGTGCTGGCGCGCAACGACCTTGCCCGACGGCTGCGCGAAGCCGGGGCCGAGCCGACCCTCGACGGCCCGTTCGAACGCCTGACCGGCATTCTCAACGATGTTCGCGAAGCGGTGACGCGGATGCGCATGCAGCGCATCGAGCATCTGTATAACGCCCTTCCCCGCCTGGTGCGGGACCTGTCCGCCGAACTCGGCAAGCAGGTCATGGTCGATCTTGACGGCGGCGATGTCGAACTCGACCGCGAGATGATCGAAATGATGCGCGATCCGATAACGCACATCATCCGCAACGCGATCGACCACGGGATCGAGAGCCCGTCCGCGCGCCTCGCCGCGGGCAAGCGCGAAATCGGGCTGCTGAGCATTTCGGCCCGCCAGTCGGGCAACCGTATTACCCTGACCGTGACCGACGACGGCAAAGGCCTCGACACCGAAAAAATCGGCCGGAAGGCGGTCGCAGCAGGTTTGGTCAGCGAAGCGGAACTCGCCGCCATGTCGCGCGAGGACATCGTCGAGCTGATCTTTGCCCCGGGTCTTTCGACCGCCGACGAAGTCAGCGCCGTATCGGGCCGCGGTGTCGGCATGGATGTCGTGCGCGCCAACATCGAGCGCGTCGGCGGGACGATTTCCGTTTGCAGCAGGCCGGGTTCAGGCACCGAGTTCCACCTGCAGATCCCGCTCACGCTCAGCATCATCTCAGCCCTTACCGTCAGCGCAGGCGGCCAGCGTTTCGCGATCCCGCAATCCTATGTCGAGGAGATCGTCCACGGGGGTGCAAAGGCGATCGAATTCTCCACCGTCGGGGAAACCCGACTGGTGGTTTTCCGCGAGCGGCGCATCCCATGCCTCCCGCTGGCCCATGTGCTCGGAATTGGCGGCAATGAAGTCGACCGCAGGCAGAAGCTGGTGCTTCTGCGGCTCGGACCCAGCGATCTCGTCGCGCTCGCCGTCGATGCGATTCACGATCAGGAAGATCTGGTGGTCAAGCCGCTGGCACCAGCGATCATGCAAACCGGCGTCTACGCCGGCACGACGCTGCTCGATGATGGCAATCCGGTGCTGATGCTCGATGTCCCGACGATTGCGGCGCAGAACGGTCTGGCTGCCGGTGCCCGTGCCCGCACGGCGACGTCGGTCGCCGAAGAAGCGCAGCCAACCGATCGAAAACTGCGCCGCCTGCTGACTTTCACGGCCTTCGACGGACGCCGCAAGGCGATCGGCTTGGAACTGGTGATGCGGATCGACCAGGTCCCCGCCGAAGCGATCGACCGCGGCGAAACCGGCGACACGGTCGTGATCGGCGAGAAAATCTATCCGCTGGTCGGCCTCGAACCGGGCTGCGCGCTCGGCGATGCGGTCAAATTGCTGCGTCTGTCGGACAGCCTCAACGAGCTGGCCTATGCCGTCGTCGAGCTCGACGATTCGATCGAAACCGGTGAAGAATTGATGCCCACGCCCGAAGATCCTGCGCTCGAAGGGCTGTTGCTGCACCGCGGCGAGCAGCTGCGGGTGCTCGACGGATTTGCGCTCTTCGCGCGATACACGGGCCTAGCGATGCAAGCCGAACGCCCGGTGTGCCGGATTCCGCGTGACGACGAATGGGCTGTCCGGATGCTCGAACCCTTGGTCCGGGCCGCCGGCTACCGCATCGCCGAACCGGATGAGGAGCACGTCGACATCGAGATCGCCATCGCCGACCAGTCCGCGCCGGCCACAGGCGAAGTTGGGCACTGCATCCGTCTCTACGCCGATCCCGATATTGCCGCGAAGCGGGCCGGCGGCATCTATCGCTATGACCGGTCGGCCCTGGTCGAAGCCCTGCGCAGCGCCCGGCAGGAGAAGGCCGCATGAGCTCGCTCTACGTCATGATCGAGATCGACGGTCGTCTGGCGGCGATCGACGCGGCCGATGTCCAGTCGGTGATCGAGGTCGGGAACATCTACCCAGTTCCGCGTGCGCCCGGACACATTGCCGGCCTCACCGCGATGCGCAGCCAGTCGTTGACGGTGGTCGATTGCCGCAAGGCGCTCGGCCTCACCTCCGAAACGGCGCCGGAGCGCGCACCGGTCGTGCGGGTGGCAGGCCATTCCTATGCGTTGATCGTCGATGCTGTCGATGATGTCCTCGAGGCGCGGTCCGAGCCGATTCCCCTCCCCGGCGATATCGGCATCGAGTGGCAACGGGTCGGCCGGGGCATGATCGAGACCGATCGTGGCCCGGCACTCTTGCTCGATGTCGAAGCGCTTATTGCAGGGCCTCGCGCAGTAGCGGCTTAAGCGCTTGGTTACCCAATGGCCACTAAGGCAGAACAAACACGAAGGATCGGGTGCAATGAAAAGCTGTCTCATCGTCGACGATTCGCGGGTGATCCGCAAAGTCTCGCGCCACATCCTCGAATCGCTCAAGTTCACGGTGGACGAAGCCGAGAACGGCAAGGAAGGGATCGAAAAGTGCCGCGAGGCCATGCCCGACGTGGTCCTGCTCGACTGGAACATGCCGGTCATGACCGGGATCGAGTTCATTACCCTGCTGCGACAGCAACCGGGGGGCGACAGGCCAAAGGTGGTGTTCTGCACCACCGAGAACGACATCGCCCATATCCGCGAAGCGATCAGCGCAGGTGCCGACGAGTACGTCATGAAGCCGTTCGACCACGAGACCCTGCAGATCAAGCTCCAGCTCGTCGGCATGGCCTGAGGCCGCCGTTATGGGCGTGGCGACAAACATAGCGACGCCACCCGGCGCGCGGCTCATGCGTCCGACCAGGGTCATGATCGTCGACGATTCGCTGACGGTCCGCTCGGTCCTGTCGCGCACCATCGAAAGCGCTGGTGACCTCGAAGTGGTCTCGCGCGTCAGCAGCGCCGAACTGGGCTTGCGCGGGCTTGACCAGACCAAGCCCGATGTCGTCCTGCTCGATCTCGAAATGCCCGGGATGGGCGGTTTCAAGGCGCTGCCCAAGTTCCTTGCCGCTTCGCCTGCGGTAAAGGTGCTGGTGGTCTCCTCGCTGACCGAGGACGGGGCCGAAGCGACGGTCGCTGCCCTGTCGATGGGTGCGGCCGAAACCATGCCCAAGCCCCAGTCGGGCAAATTCGCCGAAGACTTCCGTGCCCAGCTGGTGGAGAAGGTCCGGGCACTCGGAAGCGGCAAGGTTTCTCGAGCATTCGGCCAGCCATCGCTCGTGGCTGCCCCGGGAATCTCCCGGCTTGTACGCAGGCCGCGCGTGATCGCGATTGGTGCATCGACCGGCGGCATCCACGCCCTCAACCAGTTGCTGCGTGCCTTTCCCGCCTCGATCGACACGCCCATCCTGGTCACCCAGCACTTGCCGGGCGCATTCATTCCGGTGTTCGCCAAACAGGTGGAAAGTGCATCGGGCCGCAAGGCGATCGTGGTCGACAACGATACACCGATCAGGCCGGGCATGATTCACATTGCCCCCGGCCACGGTCACTTGACCCTGCGCGAATTCGCCGGTGAGTTGCGCGTCCGGATCATCGAAGGGGCAATGCCGAGCGGTTGCACGCCGTCGGTCGACCCGATGTTCGAGAGCCTTGCAACGGCTGTCGACGGAGATGCGCTCGGCGTCGTGCTGTCGGGCATGGGCAAGGATGGCACGATCGGTGCCAAGGCGCTGGTCGATGCGGGCGGGACGATTTTCGCGCAGGATCAGGAAAGCTCCGCCGTGTGGGGCATGCCTCGAGCGGTCGCCGAACGGGGACTCGCCTCCGCCATCCTCCCTCCGGACAAGCTCGCCCTTCGCATGGCCGCTCTGCTGGAGGCCGGCGCATGGAAGTAAGCGAGGCTTCCCACCGCATTATTGCCGACCTGCTCGAAGCGCGGACCGGCCAACACATGAGCGAGGGGCGGCGCTGGCGCGTAACCACCGCGCTGGCAGGTCTGTTCCGCGAACAGGGCATTAGCAATGTCGATCAGCTTGTCTGCATGCTGGCCGAACCGGAAACCGAAGACCTGTCGAAGCGGGTGGTCGAAGCGCTGCTCAACAACGAGACCTACTTCTTTCGCGACCGCGCGATGTTCGACCAGCTCGCCACCAGAGTGTTGCCCGACCTCGCGCGGAAGCGGTTCGCCACGAAGCGGCTCGCCATCTGGTCGGCCGGTTGCTCGACCGGTCAGGAAGCGCTGTCGGTCGCCATGCTGATCCTCGACCAGCCGGGTCTGTGGAAGGGCTGGACGATCGACATCGTCGGAACCGATGTGTCCGAGAAGGCGATCGAGGCGGCGCGAGACGCATGCTACAGCCAGTTCGAAATCCAGCGCGGCCTGGGGGTGGGGCAGATGCTCGCCCATTTCGAAGAAACGCCGCAAGGCTGGCGCGCTAAGCGCAACCTCAGGACCATGGTCCGCTACCGGCAGCGCAATCTGCTTGGCCCGGTGGAGATCGCAGAGCGGTTCGACCTTATTCTGTGTCGCAACGTGTTACTCTATTTCGATCCCATCCGCCGTGAAGCCGCGTTCGACCGGCTGGCTGGCAGCCTGCGCCCCGATGGCTGGCTGCTGCTGGGCGCGGGCGAGACCGCC
>JBGSPZ010000264.1:0-3270 GCA_041738375.1 Parerythrobacter sp.
GCCCGCCGCTTCGAGCAGCTTGCCCGCCAGCAGCGTGGCGAGAAACGGTCCCGTCGGCAGGCCGCGCCCCACCTCGCCGAACACCACGCCGATATCGAACGGCGAGCCGCCGAAGCCGCCCACCTCTTCGCCGAACAGCGCGCCGAGGATGCCGAGTTCGGCCATGCCGGCCCACATATCCTTGTCGAACCCGGCTTCGCTTTCCAGCGCCGCCTCGCGCGCCTTCCAGTCGGCCTTGTCCGCGAGGTAGCGGGACAGCGTATCGACCAGCATCTGCCGGTCTTCACCAATCGAAAAATCCATCTGTCTGTTGTCCCGCTGATTAGAGGCCGAGCACGGCCTTGGTGATGATCTCGCGCTGCACTTCGTTCGATCCACCGAAGATAGAGAGCTTGCGGTTGTTGAAATATTGCGAGGCGACCGGGTTCGCCCATTCGGGGCCGACCGGCTCGCCATTGAAGCCCTCCTCCAGCGCCTCGGCGACGAAGGGCTGCGCATAGCGGCCCGCCGCTCGGCGCATCAGGTCGTTGATCTCCTGCCGGATCTCGGTGCCGCGAATTTTCAGCATCGAGCTTTCCGCGACCGGCGCATGGCCCGCGCCCGCCGCGTCGAGCACGCGCAAATTGGTGGTCTTCATGTTCTCGAGATCGATCTCGAGCTTCGCCAGCCGCGCGGCGTAGAACGGGTCTTCGGCGAGCGGCTTGCCGTTCCGCTTGGTGGTGCGCGCGACTTCCTTCAGCCGGTCGAGCAGCTCCATCGACGCACCGACCCCGGCGATATTGGTCCGCTCGTAGGTCAGCAGGTACTTGGCATAGGTCCAGCCCTGGTTCTCCTCGCCGACGAGGTTGGTCACCGGAACCTTCACATCGGTGAAGAACACCTCGTTCACCTCGTAATCGCCGTCGAGCAGCTTGATCGGACGCACTTCGATGCCCGGGCTCTTCATGTCGATCAGCAGAAAGCTGATGCCCTCCTGCCGCTTGCCTTCGTTGCTGGTGCGCACGAGGCAGAAAATCCAGTCGGCGTGCTGGCCGAGCGTGGTCCAGGTCTTCTGGCCGTTGACGATGTAGTGGTCGCCGTCCCGCACCGCCTGCGTCTTGAGGCTGGCGAGGTCCGAGCCCGCGCCCGGTTCCGAATAGCCCTGGCACCACCAGTCGGTGCCGTCGAGGATGCGCGGCAGGTAATGGCGGCACTGTTCTTCGGTGCCGTATTTGATCAGCACCGGCGCGAGCATCGACAGGCCGAACGGCACCACACGCGGCGCGTGGAAGATCGCGGTCTCGGTCTCGAAGATGAAGCGCTGCATCACGCTCCAGCCCGTCCCGCCCCATTCCTCGGGCCAGTGGTTCGCGAGCCAGCCGCGTTCGTTGAGGATGGCGTGCCATTCCTCCATATCGGCCTTGGTCAGGTGCTGGCCGGTGCGCACCTTGTCGCTCAGCCGCTTGGGCAGTTTTTCCTTGAGGAAGCTGCGCACTTCCTCGCGGAAGGCTTCGTCTTCGGGGGTGAAATCGAGGTTCATGCTGCTCTCCCGGCGCTGCTCGCCAAACACGGCGAATCGCCTAGCCCAAAGTTGACGTATTCGTAAAGCAGACTCGTGGGGATCCGGCCGCATGCCGGATAGTCCGTGCGAAGCAAAAGGCGATGCAGGGCTGGTCAGCGGACGGGGCAATGCGGTATACGCCGGTTCGATGTCCCTGCCCGCCCCTGCGACTTTACGAAAGGTCCTGCAATTGCCCCTTGCGATGGCAGCACTGGCGTTGCTCGTCGGGTCGCAGACTGCGCGGGCCGACACGCCGCAGCTCCGCGTAATCCCGGTGAACGATCTGCGCTTCGGCAGTTTCGCCGTGATGGACACTGGTTACCGGGTGGTGCGCCCCGATGGCAGCGTGCAGAGCTCGGGCATCTTCTCGGCAGGCACATCGGGCACCGGACCGGCCCGTTTTCGCGTCAGCTACGACCGAGGGAACAACGGCAATCGCCGGCTCAACCTCGAGATCGAACTGCGCTTCGCCGCCGCACCAGTGGTGACCCAGGGCGGGATCGCCGCCGAGCTGACCCAGTACCAGAGCGACCTGCCGGGATATGCGAATGTCGCGGCGGGTCAGGCGGTCACGATCCGGATCCCCAATTGCCGTACGCGTGTGTGCGAGACGACCTTCAATCTCGGCGGGCGGCTGGATGTCGAGCGGAGCTTTGGCGGTGGAACGGTGGTGCTGCCGATTCCGGTCGATGCCGTCCTGATTTCGGTCAGGTAGCGAGGATCCGCTCGTCAGATGCCTCGCGATCGATAGGGTCGGAGGCATGCAGATGCGTATCGCTTTGGTCATAAGGGGCGCGCTTTTATGCGCAGCATGGCACGCCGCCGCCACCGCAGCGATCGCCCAACCGGACGCAAACACTTCGCAGGGGGCAGCAAGCGCGCAGATCGTCGAGCCGATCGGGGTTGTCGCGGTGTCCGATCTGGAGTTCGGCGCCATTGCGGTCTCCGCCTACGAAGGCGGCGAGGTCACCATCGCACCGGCATCGGGCGCCGCGCAGTATTCGGGCGGAGCCCGCCCTGCCTGCGCGGGCACGTCGCAATGCGCAATCGGCGCGGCACGCTTCGCCGTGACCGGTGAAAGCGGCCGCGACTACCTGATTGGACTTCCGTCGATGGTGACTGCCGAACATCGCGGGGGAGGCGGGCCCGGTCTGCCGGTTGCCGACCTGACGGCCTGGAGCCGCAACCTCGGCACGCTCGGACCGTTCGGCCGCCTCGATCAGGCCGGATCGGACGAAGTGCGCGTGGGCGGCACGCTCACGATTCCGGCCGGAACCGCCATAGGAAGCTACGTTGCCGAGGTACCGATAGTAGTGAATTATGGTTAATACCGGGTTGATTCCATACTTATGTCTTTAGGATCAGACGTTTTCCCCTGATAGGAATTCCTTAAGAACTACGCACTATCCCTTAGTCCTGCACGAGAGGACCAACCGTTCGTGCCGTGTTGTGCGCAAGCGCAGCGAACAGGACCAAGCCTTTTGGGGATGACCAAATGAAGAAAATCGTTCTTGCAGCATTCGTCGCTGCGATCGCTACTCCGGCCGTTGCTGCTCCGGGCGACACCGACTCCGCAACCGGTAGCGCCAGCGCCACCATCGTTGCCCCGATCACCGTGGACCACGTGTCGGGCGCAGAACTCGCCTTCGGCACGATCACTGCCGGCAACGGCGGCACCGTGACCGTCGACCTGGCCGGCACCGTGACCGACAACGGCGACGATGCCGTCG
>JBGSPZ010000381.1:0-4717 GCA_041738375.1 Parerythrobacter sp.
TCGCACCACCGTGGCCGGCTCTTCCCGTTAGTGCTCCACTGCTTAGTCGCGCTCGGCTTTTAGGGGCACAGCAGTTGTTTGCAAAAGTAGGGCTCGTTTTCGATCCCGCGCAAAGCCCCGTGCCGCGCGAGCGACCGGCCCCATTTCAAGAGCCGCCAGATATGCGTTGCGGGGCGGGTCATCCGATCAGATTTTCCAACCCGAATGGATCGCCACCGCGCCGCCGAGGATCGGCTCGACCCGCGTGTTGGCGAAGCCCGCAGTGCGAATCATCGCTTCGAACTCGCCCATTTTCGGGAAGCGGCGGATCGATTCGGCGAGGTAGCGATAGCTTTCCTCGTCGCCCGCGATCGCCTTGCCCATCTTGGGCATCAGCTTGTGCGAATAGACGTCGTAGATTTCCTTGAACCCCGGCCAGGTGGTGGTCGAGAATTCGAGGCAGTAAAACCGCCCGCCGTGCCTGAGCACCCGGTGCGCCTCGGCCAGCGCACGGTCGATATGGGTGACGTTCCGGATCCCGAAGGCGATGGTGTAGGCGTCGAATATGCGGCCGGAGAAAGTCAGCTCTTCGGCATTCTGGCGGCTCCAGACGAGGCCGTCGATACTCCGATCCATCGCGCGCTCGATCCCGACGTCGAGCATGTCCTGGTTGATATCCGACACAGTCACGCTCGCGCCGCGCGCCGCCATACGGAAGGCGATGTCGCCGGTCCCACCCGCCATGTCGAGGATCGTCTCGCCCGGCTGCGGTTTGACCCGCCGCACGAAGCGGTCCTTCCACAAGCGGTGCATCCCACCCGACATCGCATCGTTCATGATGTCGTATTTCGCCGCCACGCTGGAAAACACCGCGCCGACCCGCTCGGTCTTTTCCGCCGGGTCGATGTCTTCGTAGCCGAAGGATACTTTCTCGCTCATGGCGCGGGCCTTAGGAGAGTTTGCCGAAGGCGCAAAGGCCTTGAATCATCGCGTCACCCCAGCGAAAGCTGGGGTCGATAGCCGCCAGCGATGCAAGCTTTCGCTGGCATGACGAGACAGGACATGCCCGAACTTCCCGAAGTCGAAACCACCGTGCGCGGGCTGGCCCGATTCCTCGACGGGGAGACGATCGTCCGCGCGCGGGTCAACCGGCCCGACATGCGCAGGCCGTTTCCGCCCGAACTGGTGCAAATGCTCACCGGCGCGCGGGTCACCGGGCTGGGGAGGCGCGCGAAATACGGGCTGATCCATACCGACCGGGCGCAGACGCTGATCTTCCATCTCGGGATGAGCGGGCGCTGGCGGATCGACCCGGAGGAGGACGACAAGCACGACCATTTCGTGATCGAGACCCTGGCGCACCGCTTCGCGCTGTGCGATCCGCGCCGGTTCGGCTGGGTCGATCTGGTTGCCAGCGATGCCTTGCAGCAATGGCCGGGCTTCCTCCGGATGGGGCCCGAGCCGCTGGGCGACGCGCTGTCGGCGGCGTATCTGAAGGCCGCGCTGGCCGGGCGCAAGCAGGCGATCAAGCTGATGCTGCTCGACCAGTCGGTCGTCGCCGGGCTGGGCAATATCTATGTCTGCGAGGCGCTGTGGCGTGCCGGCATCGGCCCGAGGAAGGCGGCAGGAAAGGTCTCGAAACCTGCGCTCGACCGGCTGGTCGCGGCGATCCGCAACGTGTTGACCCAATCGATCGAGGACGGCGGATCGAGCCTGCGCGATTATGCCCGCCCCGATGGCGAACTGGGCTATTTCGCTACCCGCTTCGATGTCTATGGGCGAGACGGCGAGGCGTGCCACCACGACGATGGCGGCACCATACGGCGCATCGTGCAGGGCGGGCGCAGCACCTGGTTCTGCCCGGTGTGCCAGAGGTAGTCTGGTTTCGCTTGACGATTCGGGGGTGCCCAACTATGTGCGCCGCTTTCCGGCGAGGAATCGCCGTATCTGCTAACAAATCGAGTTGACGCTCGGCCGCTCCAAAGCGGCCTCCAAGAGCCAGCGAGACACAAGGACGATCATGGCCAATACGCCGCAAGCCAAGAAGCGCATCCGTCGCAACACCAACCGCGCCACCATCAACGGCGCGCGCATGAGCCGCATCCGCAGCTTCGTGAAGAAGGTCGAAGCCGCGATCGAAGGCGGCGACAAGCAGACCGCCGCCGATGCGCTCAAGGCGGCCCAGCCCGAACTCGCGCGCGGCGTTGCGCGCGGCGTGCTGCACAAGAACACCGCTTCGCGCAAAATGTCGCGCCTCACGAAGCGAGTCGCAGCGCTCTGATTCGCCGATCCTGACCCCGCTGCGGGTCGATCGGACGGCAAAAAGCCGGCGTGGATCACGCCGGCTTTTTTGTTGCAGTCGTGCGTAAGCGATGTGACTGCCGCAAAACCCTAGGAAGTCTGCCGAGTCGCGGGGTTTGAGAGCAAATTTTCCTAGTAAACAGCGTGTTAAACGCACCTCTGCGGGCTTGCGGCCTGTCAATCGTTTTATTTCAGATTTTTTGCAGTATCCCCACTTGCGACTCATCGCGAGAGGCCCCTAAGACGGTCTCCGCACCGGGCTTGGACGGCCGGTGCTCTTGCAGGATTGGTCGACAGACACGGCGCCGTTTCAGCGATTCCGGCGGGTGGGAAGCCGTGTCTGCGGCAGGGGACTATAAGGACGCGGCGGACACCGCCGGACCAAGGGGTTGTTGAGGTAATGGCAGACAAGAACGGCTTCGCGAATTCAGCGAAGCGCAAAGGCGGCGGGAACGAGATGGAAGATCTGGAAGCGGTTAACCTGGCTGCCGATTGGGCCGATATCAGCCAGGGTCTCCGCAAGGATCTGGGGCACCAGTTGCACAGCCAGTGGATCAAGCCGATCCAGGTCGGCGGCCTGTGCCGCGAAACCGGCACGCTCGACCTCTATTTGCCGACCGAATTCAGCGCCAACTGGGTGCAGGACCGCTTTGCCGACCGGCTTTCGCTGGCGTGGAAGATCGCTCGCGGCGAGGTGCGCAACGTCCGCATCCAGGTCCATCCCGGCCGCCGCAAGCTGCCCGACATCAATCTGGCCGACGGGCGCCGCCCGGCCAACGATGGCGGCGACACCAGCATGATCGCGATCGGTGCCGCGCACATCAGCGATGCGGGGTTCAGCTCCCCCATCGGGCTCGATCCGATGCTGACATTCGCTTCCTTCGTGACCGGCGAGACCAACATCCTCGGCTGCAACGCGGCGCAGCGCATGGCGGCAACCGAACAGCCGCAGTTCAGCCCGCTCTACCTCAAGGCGGCCACCGGACAGGGCAAGACACACCTGCTGCACGCGATTGGCCACCATTTTCTGTCCACCCACCCGCGCGCGCGCATCTTCTACTGCAGCGCCGAGCGCTTCATGGTCGAGTTCGTCCAGTCGCTCAAAGCGGGCCAGATGATCGAGTTCAAGTCGCGGCTGCGCAGTTTCGACTTGCTGCTGGTCGACGATATCCAGTTCATCATCGGCAAGGCCAGCGCGCAGGAAGAGCTGCTCTACACGATCGACGCGCTGCTCGCCGAGGGCAAGCGGCTGGTGTTCGCCGCCGACCGCGCGCCCCAAGCACTCGACGGGGTCGAGCCGCGCCTGCTCAGCCGCCTCAGCATGGGTCTCGTCGCCGATATCCAGGCCGCCGACATCGAGCTGCGGCGCAGGATCCTCGAATCCAAGCTCACCAAGTTCGCTCCGCTCGAAGTGCCCGAGGATGTGATCGAGTTCCTCGCCCGCACCATCACCCGCAATGTGCGCGAGCTGGTCGGCGGGCTCAACAAGCTGATCGCCTATGCCCAGCTGACCGGGCAGGAAGTCAGCCTCGGCCTGGCCGAAGACCAGCTGACCGATATCCTGTCGGCCAACCGCCGCCGGATCACGATCGACGAAATCCAGCGCACCGTGTGCCAGTTCTACCGCATCGACCGCAGCGAAATGTCCTCCAAGCGGCGCGCACGCGCAGTGGTCCGTCCGCGGCAAGTGGCAATGTATCTATCGAAGGTGCTGACCCCGCGCAGCTATCCCGAAATCGGGCGCAAGTTCGGCGGACGCGACCACTCGACGGTGATCCACGCGGTGCGGCTGATCGAGGATCTGCGCCAGCGCGATGCGGATATGGATGGCGACGTGCGCAGCCTGCTGCGCCAGCTCGAGAGCTGAGCTTTCCGCAATCACTCCAATCGATGTGAACCGATGATCGACAGCTTTCCCACAAAGCTGTCGACAGCCTCGCGGCGCGCAGCCTAAGGGCGGGGCATGAGCGACAGCGACGCAAACCTGGTGCACCCCGCGCTGCCGGCAAGTTTCTGGGCGGCACTCTGGCGCGGGCTGCGATGCCGCTGCCCGCGCTGCGGCGAAGGGCGGCTGTTCCATCGCTGGCTGAAACCCGAAGGCACATGCAGCGTCTGTTCGCTCGACCTCACCCCGCAGCAGACCGACGACTTCCCGGCCTATCTCTCGATCTTCGTGACCGGCCACCTGATGGCCCCGCTGATCATCATGCTGGCGCTCGATTTCGCGCTGTCGGCTTGGCAGATGGCGCTGATCGTCATCCCGCTCGCGCTCGTCATGATGCTCGGCCTGCTCCAGCCGGCCAAGGGCGCGGTGGTTGCGGCGCAATGGTGGAACGGGATACACGGTTTCCGCCGCGAGCGGGCGGGCGAATGACCCGGCTGGGCGAAGAGCGGCTCGACCGCTTCCAGCGGCAGATCATCGTGCCCGAGATCGGCG
>JBGSPZ010000443.1:0-3212 GCA_041738375.1 Parerythrobacter sp.
CCCCGCTGCCGACCTTCCAGGGATCGGACGCCATCCGGCGCCGGTCCCAAACGCATTTGAACCCCAGGGGATATCCATGGCCGTCAACACCAAGAACTGGCAGGAACTCAAGAAGCCCAACGCTCTCGAACTCAAGGATGGCAGCGACAAATCGCGCAAGGCCACCTTCGTCGCCGAGCCGCTCGAGCGCGGCTATGGCCTGACGCTGGGCAACGCACTGCGCCGCGTTCTGCTGTCTTCGCTGCAGGGTGCTGCCATCACTTCGATCAAGATCGAGAACGTGTTGCACGAATTCAGCTCGCTCGCTGGCGTGCGCGAAGACGTGACCGACATCGTGCTCAACGTGAAGCAGATTGCGCTCAAGATGGAAGGCGAAGGCCCCAAGCGCCTCCAGCTGTCCGCCACCGGTCCGGCCGAAGTCAAGGCCGGTGACATCGCCGTTTCGGGCGACATCGAGGTGATGAACAAGGATCTGGTGATCTGCCATCTCGACGAAGGTGCCAATTTCAACATGGAACTAACTGCCGACGTCGGCAAGGGTTACGTTCCCGCCGTGCAGAACCGCCCGATCGATGCACCGATCGGCCTGATTCCGGTCGACTCGCTCTATTCGCCGATCAAGCAGGTCAGCTACAAGGTCGAGAACGCCCGCGTCGGGCAGGAGCTCGACTTCGACAAGCTCAGCCTGACGGTGGAAACCGATGGCACGGTGACGCCGGAAGATGCCGTGGCCTATGCCGCGCGCATTCTGCAGGACCAGCTGACCCTGTTCGTCCACTTCGAAGACGGCGTTCCGCAGCCGACTTCGGCGATGATCGGTCAGGCCGTCGCGCCGCAGGAAGACGACGCCAACCAGCTCAACCGCTACCTGCTCAAGAAGGTCGACGAACTCGAACTGTCGGTGCGTTCGGCCAACTGCCTCAAGAACGACAACATCATCTACATCGGCGATCTGGTCCAGAAGACCGAGGCCGAGATGCTGCGCACGCCGAATTTCGGCCGCAAGTCGCTCAACGAAATCAAGGAAGTGCTCTCGAGCATGGGCCTGCGTTTGGGCATGGACATCCCCGGCTGGCCGCCAGAAAATATCGAGGAAATGGCCAAGAAGCTCGAACAGGAACTTCTCGGCTGATGAATTGTGTCGCCCCAGCGCAAGCTGGAGTCGGCTGCTGCGGGCAGAACGCAAGCGGGAAGCGATGCCGGCTTACGCCGGGATGACGAAGAGGGAAGGTCGGCCCCGTGTTCGACCAGCTACGGGCTACCTCGCACGGGCCCCTAACGAACGAAGGAATGAATTATGCGTCACGGTATCAGGCAGCGCAAACTCGGTCGCAAGACCGGCCATCGCAACGCGCTGTTCCGCAACATGGCTGCTTCGCTGATCAAGCACGAGCAGATCATGACCACGGCCCCCAAGGCCAAGGAACTGCGCCCCTATGTCGAAAAGCTGATCACGCTGGCAAAGCGTGGCGGGCTGTCGAACCGCCGCCTCGCCATGTCGAAGCTGCAGGACGAAACCCAGCTCAAAAAGCTGTTCGACGTGCTGGCCGACCGTCATGCCGACCGTGAAGGCGGCTACACCCGGATCATCAAGGCCGGCTATCGCGGCAGCGACGCGGCGCCGATGGCGGTGATCGAACTGGTCGACCGCGACGTCGATGCCAAGGGCCAAGATTCGGGCCCGGTACAGAACGACGACGAATACGAAGACGCCTGAGCGACTTCGATTTGCCGCAATGAAGAGGGCCGCCGGGGAAACCCAGCGGCCCTTTCTTTTTGCTTGACTGCCAATGGCATCAGCGTAATTTCTGTTTTGACAGAAATAATAGTCGGGCGCGCGACGCAGGAAACGACCGCAATCACAGGAGCGGGGCATGGGCGCGAAATTGGCACGATTGCAGATGGCACCCCCTCCCGGGGAGATCCTTCGCGATCCCGACACCATCGATCTGCGATTTCGCTGGCTCGTTGGAGAAAGACAATGGGCCCGGCTGCCCGCAGCGGTGCGGGCGCGCTTCGCCAAGCGCTTGGGAGCAGGCAAATCTGTTGTCTACCGCGGCCAAGTGCTCGACACGCGCCACTCGCGGTTGGGGTGGTGGCTTGCGCAGGCCTGCCGCCTGATCGGTGCACCGCTCCCGCTGGAGAGTGGCGGGCGGCAAGCGGCACTGGTCAATGTCAGCGAGCATATGCCCAGCGGCGGGCAATGCTGGACGCGGGTCTATGCGCGCGGGGGCGGTTTCCCGCAGACGATCAACAGCGCGAAGCAGTTTTCCGGTCCAACAGGGCTTGAAGAGTATCTCGGACGCGGGATCGGCATGGCCTTGCGAGTTGAAGCCGATGCAACCGGATTGGTGTTCCGGAGCGATCACTATTTCCTGCGCCTCGGCGGAAAGCGGATGCGCATCCCCCACTGGTTGGGGCCGGGGCGGACCACGGTGACGCACCGCGACCTTGGCGGCGGTCGCTTCGCCTTCGACCTCAGGCTCGACCACCCGTTGTTTGGCGCGCTGGTGGTCCAACATGCGGAGTTTTGCGATGAATGACCCGTTTCGTGTGCTGATTATCGGCGGTAGCGGCGTGTTCGGCAGCCGGCTGGCGCGGCTCGCGGCTGAGGAACCGGGGGTCGAACTGACGCTGGCGGGACGGACCGTGACGAAACTGGAGGCGGTCGCGGCCGGGCTCGTACCGCGCCCTGCGGTTCTGCAACTCGATCGCAACGCCATCGAACCCAAACACCTCGCGCCGTTCGATCTGGTGATCGATGCGGCGGGTCCCTTTCAGGCAAGCCAGACGCAGGTGATCGTCGCTGCGCTGGCTTCGATGACGCCCTACGTCGACCTTGCCGACGGTCGGCAGTTCGTGGCCGATTTCCCCGCCTTCGACGATGCGGCGAAGCGCTGCGGCGTGCCGCTGGTCACGGGGGCTAGCTCGATCCCGGCGCTGAGCCATGCGGTGCTCGACCGGATGACCTCTGGCTGGTGCGGGATCGACGATATCCGCATCGGCATCTTCCCCGGCAATCGTGCGCCGCGCGGGCTGTCGGTGGTCGAGGCGATCCTCTCCTACGTCGGCAAACCTGTCAGGGTTTTCCGCGAGGGCGGCTGGCAAGAGGTGCCCGGTTGGGGGATGACCCACCGCGAGGAGATCGCCGGAATCGGCAAGCGCTGGGCGAGCGTGTGCGACACGCCCGAGCAGGACCTGCTCGCCCGGCG
>JBGSPZ010000002.1:0-2394 GCA_041738375.1 Parerythrobacter sp.
GCAAGGGCGGGGGCGCGCCGATCACCCCGTGCGGCGTGTGCCGCCAGGTGCTGACCGAACTCGCGCAACTCGGCGGTACCGACCCCGATATCCTGTGCGTGGGCGATTCCGAAGTGCGCAAGGTCAAGCTGACCGAACTGCTGCCCGACGCCTTCGGCCCGGCGAGCCTGAAATGAGGCGCGCCTTGCTCGCCCTCGCCGCTGCGATGCTGGCGGTGCCACCGGCTGCAGCGCAGGATGAAGTGTTGTCGAAAGATCTGCGTGCAAAGTCCGACCGCGATGCCGAGCGGCAGGCGCGGCGCGATCTTGACGCACTCTTGCAGGAGTTTTCCGGCTACAATGTCGGCAGCCGCAAGCTGTTTCAGGGCGACGTATGGTTCTGGACCGACCCGCGATCGAGTGGCACGAAAGGCCTGTGGGAACGCGACCTGTTACAGGTCATCTATCACCCAACCGATCCGCGATCACGGAACTCCGATACCTTCACGGTTAGAGCGCGCGGTCTGGCAGCCGAGCGGTATTACGGCTTTACTCAGCTCCCTGACACCGCGACACTCGACGCAATCGGGAATATCCGTGGCGCGGCGCTGGACGGAGCCGACCGGCTCTGCCGCAGCACGCTAAGCAAAGAGTGGTCTGGGTGGTTCAGGGCCGATTCTGAATTCGCTGCGATACAGGGCGCACTCGCTCTCATGGCGGCCAAGGAAGCGGTTGATACGCTAGACTTGTCGATCGGATGCGAAGAATGGCGCGACCCCGATGATTGCCGCAGGGCTTTCGACTTTGCCGCTCAACCTTCGTCGATCAGTCGGGTTACGCAGGAATATGACGACGAAGACCAAGTAAAGCTTTTCCGGATCGATGCTGCAACAAGCTGGATCAGGATCGAGCTCAAGAAGCCCGCCCGAATCCCGACCGCAGCGAACATCGCGTCAGTGAAGTACGACCCTTATATCGTCATTACCTAGGCCGCGACCTGCTCAGCTGTCGAGCCACTCCAGCAGCGCGCCCATGCAGTCCTTGCCTAGCTGCTTGCAGCGTTCGGGCGACCAGTTCTGCTCCGCGTCGGGCGCGTCGTCGTGGTCCTTGTAGGGCATCTCCAGCGTCATCGCCGCGCATTGGAAGCGGTGCGCGACCTGTGTGGTGCACATGGTCATGTTGGCTGCGCCCGGCTGCGACACCGGATAGCCCTTCGCGGTCTGGAAGTCGGGCGTGCGGCGGTCGAGGATCGCGCGGTAGCGGGTGAACTTCGCGAGATGCTCTTCGGTCAGGTCGGGGATGCCCTCGTAACCGGCGAAGAAGCACGCCGGGATCGCCTCGTCGCCGTGCACATCCATCGCGAAATCGACTCCGGACTCGTCCATCGCGTTGCGGATCGCGAGCACTTCGGGGGAGCGTTCGGCGCTCGGGCTTTCCCATTCGCGGTTGAGGTTCACCCCTGCGGCATTGGTGCGCAGGTGCCCGCGCCGCGAACCGTCGGGGTTGCAATTGGGCACGACGTGGAAGGTGCAGAGCCTGCGCAGTTCGCGCGCGACCGTATCCGCCGGATCGGTCATCAGTTCGAGCATGCCTTCCATCCACCATTCGGCCTGGGTTTCGCCCGGATGCTGGCGCGCGGTGAGCCAGACCTGCACATCGCCGTCGCCGAAGGTGAGGCAGTCGATCGGCTGCCCGTCGAGCGATTCGCCGAGCTTGCGGTAGGACACGCCCTCGCTCGCCGCCGCTTCGGACACGAGATCGTGGTGCCGTTCCATCGAATAGGGCGCGAAATAGGCGAACCACGCGATGTCGCTCGCCGGGGTGTAGCGCACGGTCATGGTGGTGCCGTCGCCTTCGACCATTGCACAGCTTGTGGGGGCGGCAGCCCAGTATTCGCGGTCTTCCGATACCCGGCAATTGTAGTTCGGCCAGCCGAGCGGATAGGCCGAGGTATCGAGACCGGTGAGCTTCAATTCCAGCTCGCGTCCCGCTGCGCCGGAGACGCGAAAATGGAACCACTGCTTGAATTCGCTCATGTGGTCCGTGCGAATCGCGAGCCGCGCCGATGCGCCGTCAACCGACAGCACCTCGATATTGCCGCTGTCGAAATTCGCATCGATGGAAATGTCGTTCACTCTTGGACCCTTGTTTCTGTCGTTTCGCCATTGTTGCCGGGATACTCGCGGAACATGGCATCGGCTATTGCCGTTGCGTTGGCTTGGCTAGCGGCGAGAGGTGAATCAACGCTTACCGAAAATTGCGCGCGACCCTCCCAAAATGTCGCGCCGCTTTGCGCGTCGCGCAGCATGACGCCCAGTTCGGTGTCGCGCGTTTCCTTGCGCCCGCCCCCGCCGAGATTGATCCCGATGCCGAGCCCGACGCCCGAGCCGTAGCTGCCGGTCGATCCGCCTACGCC
>JBGSPZ010000022.1:0-4371 GCA_041738375.1 Parerythrobacter sp.
GGTGACGATCGGCGATCTCGCGGCCAGCACGGCGGCGCAGACCGGAACGATCTTCGTCGCCACCACCGACGCCAGCGGCACGCTGGGGCAGGGCGTCGATGTGACAACGCTTGCTTCGGCGGCATCGGTGGCTGCACTCGATACGCGGGTGACCGCCAACACCGCAAATATTGCGGCCAATGCAACGGCGATTACGGCGCTCGATACGCGGGTAACCACCAACACCGCAAACATCGCCACCAACACCGCGAACATCGCCACCAACACGGCGGGCATCGCAACGAACGTGACCAACATCGCAGCCAATACCGCGGCGATCGGCGCGCTCGACACGCGGGTGACGACCAACACCAACAATATTGCCGCCGCCGTCGCGGTGAACAACACCCAGAACACCCGGCTTACGGCGGTGGAAGGGGTGAATGCGACGCAGAACGCCTCGATCGCCGCGTTGCAGACGCTCACCGGCACGCACACCGCGCAGATCAACGACCTGTTCGGCCAGACCGCCTCGAACCGGGCGGCGATCGACCGGGCCAACGAAGGTGTCGCCATGGCGCTGGCGATGGAATCGCCGATGCTTCCGGGTGACACCAAGTTCGCTCTGTCGGGCGGCGTGGGTTACTTCGAAGACCAGGGTGCAGGCACCGTGGCGCTCACCGCGCGCCTCGGTGAGAATGCTGCATTCTCGGCCGGTGTCGGTATCGGCTTCGACAGCGGTGAAGTCGGTGCACGCGGCGGCTTCCAAGTCGCCTGGTAATCCGTTAGTCGAGCGATCATGAACATGATCGCAACCAACTCGAAGATGCCGGGGCGCCATGCCCCGGCTTTTTTCTTTGCCATAGTCCTCGCCTTGGGCGGAGCTCCCGCTGGCGCGCAGGCTCAGCTCTTGCCGGGGCAGCCGCAAGTCCAGCCGCTTCCTTCGGTCCGGCCGACCCCGAGCCAGCTCGAGCTCTCGAAGATGATCTGGTCGACCTTCGCGGCGGTCGACCAGGCCAACCGGTCGGGCAATTACTCCGTCCTGCGCGATATCTCCTCGCAGGGCTTCCAGATTGCCAACACCCCCGCGCGGTTGTCCGAGATTTTCGCCGGATTGCGCAATTCGCAGATCGACCTGTCGAACGCATTGCTGATTCCGCCGACCTACACCGAAGCGCCGCAATTGCTGCGGGAGGATATTTTTCAGGTGCGGGGCATTTTCCAGCTGCGACCGATTTCGCTCGGCTTCGATCTCACGTTCCAATGGGAAGCCGGCCAGTGGAAGCTGTACGGGATCAACATCGCGCCGCTGGAGATGACCCAGCAGGTCCCCGAGCAGCGTCGCTAGTCAGTCAGCGAAGACTATGGCCCATCGGCGGTGGAGGCGCACCATGTGCTTCGCCCATCCGGCGCAAGGCGGCGATCTTGCTTTCAAGCGGTTCCCAGTCGTCGCGATCGGCGATGGCCGCCCAGATTGTCTCCACTTCGTCGATCAGCATCGACTGGGGAACGCTGTCGGCCCAGTAATCGTGATTCTCGGCAACCGGTCGGTACCCTGCCAGGACAGCTGACAGCTCGCCCGCCGCATCCCGCCCCGCGCGGTAGCGATAGAAGAACGCGTCGGGTCCAAGCTTGCGCTCGCGCATGAATTTCTCGCTCGCGGCGACCAATGCGGCATCTTCATCCGGACCCACCGGTTCCACTCCGAGCCGCCAACACCACCGGCGCGCGATTGCCTGCATGTAGAGCGGCCCGAACCGCTCCATCGCGGCCAGCAGTGGCGGCGCCTCGGCCAGAAGGCGCAAGGAAACCGCAAACTGGCCGCAGTTCCAGTGCAGCGCCTCGGGTTGGCGGCCGAAGGCATATAGCCCTTGCTGGTCGAAATAGGCGGCGGTGAAACCGGGGTCCCACGTCGGCAACCAGCGCCACGGGCCGTAGTCGAAACTCTCGCCGGTTATATTCATGTTGTCGGTGTTCAGAACGCCATGGACGAATCCCGCGACCATCCAGGCGGCGGCAAGATCGGCCAGCCGTTCGACGACCTGGTGCATCAGGATCACCGCAGGCTCCGTCCGTCCCGGGGCATCGGCGGGCGGCATCGGGCCGGGAAAGTTCGCCAGGCAGTAAGCGACGAGCTGCTCCATCTGCCCCGCTTCCTCCAGTGCCAGCAGACGCTGGAAGGTGCCGATGCGGATGTGCCCGTGACTGAGGCGAACCATGACTGCCGATCGCGTGGGTGAAGGCTCGTCGCCGCGCCATAGCTCCTCTCCGGTTTCGATCACGGAGAAGGTCTTCGAGGTATAAACCCCGAGCGCCTCGAGCATTTCGGTCGCGAGGATTTCGCGCACCGCGCCTTTCAGCGTGAGGCGCCCGTCGGCGGTGCGGCTGTAGGGGGTCCGGCCAGAGCCCTTGGTCCCCAGATCGAGCAACCGGCCCGAGGAGTCTCGCAGCTGAGCGAAGAGGAACCCGCGGCCGTCGCCAATTTCCGGATTGTACACGCGGAACTGATGCCCGTGATAGCGCAGCGCGAGCGGGTTCGGGAGGTTGCCGGGGAGCGGTTCGAAGCGGCCGAAATGGCGGCGCCATGCATCGTCGGTGAGACCATGCAGCCCGACGGTGGTCGCCGCTCGCTGGTTGCGAAAGCGCAATGTCGTCGCCGGGAAATCGGCCGGAACGACTGCGTCGCCGAGCCATGGGGCGAGCGCCTCGATCGCCCTGTCGGGCCTATAGTCGGCATCGCCAGCCTTGCTCTGCATCACGCGACAGTGGCCTTGCGCGCCGAAAGCTGCAATGGGTTGGCCGAAACTTTTCCGGCACCCTTGCCGATTGCATCGAGGACGTGAACCGCACCGATGGAACCGACCTATTCCGATCGATTCTGGACCAGCCAGGACGGTTTGAAGCTGCATTTCCGCGACTATCCGGGCGGCGCGGGTCGCCCCCCGGTATTGTGCATGCACGGCCTTACGCGCAATGCGCGCGATTTCGCCGAGCTGGCCGAGCGGCTGGCGGGAGAATGGCGGGTCATCGTGCCCGAAATGCGCGGACGCGGGATGAGCGAGTATGCGTCGGATCCGGCGACCTACACGCCGCTGCATTATGTGCAGGATATCCTCGCACTGCTGGAACAGGAGAAGATCGACCGCTTCGTTGCGATTGGCACCTCGCTGGGCGGGCTGATGACGATGTTGCTGGCGGCCATCGACCCCGCCCGGATCGCTGCCGCAGCGCTCAACGATGTGGGTCCACAACTCGAAGCGGCAGGGATCGAACGCATCCGCGAGTATGTGGGGCAGGGGCGCAGCTATGCCACGTGGATGCACGCCGCGCGTGCCTTGTCCGACCAGCATGGAGAAGCGCATCCGGGGTTCGCGATCGAGCAATGGCTCGACATGGCAAAGCGCGCGATGGTGGTGCAGCAGAACGGCCGGATCGGGTACGACTACGACATGAAGATCGCGGAACCGTTCGGAGAGGCTGGAGGAGAGGCTCCGCAAGACATGTGGCCGGCATTCGAAGCGCTTGGCACCACACCTGTACTGGTGCTGCGGGGCGAGAAGTCCGACATCCTTGCGCAAGCCACGCTCGAAGCGATGCGTGCACGGCTCCCCAATTGCGAGGCGGTTGTCGTGCCGCAGGTCGGCCATGCGCCGATGCTCAACGAACCCGAAGCGGCCGCCGCTATCGACAGATTGCTCGCGCAAGCAAGATGACCGTCACCGCGATTGCGCCCGCGCGTATCCTGCACCTTCATTCGACCTTCTCGGCCGGCGGCAAGGAGCTGCGCTGCGTCCAGTTGATCAACGCCTTCGGGCCGGGCGTGCAGCACAGCATCGTCTCCGCAGTTCCGGACCGGATGGAGGCGGCCAAGCTGATCGCGCGGAACATCGCGGTCCAATACCCGCGCGATTTCCCTTCGCTGCAAGGCAAACCGCTGCCGGGGCGTCTGCTCCGCCTCGCGCGGGCGATGCAGAATTACGATCTGGTCCTGACCTATAACTGGGGCGCGCTCGACGCGGCGATGGCGCACATGGTGTTCAGCGGCCATTTCGGCCTGCCCCCGCTGATCCACCATGAAGACGGGTTCAACGAAGACGAACGGACCCGGCTCAAGACGCGGCGCAACTGGTATCGCAGGATTGCCCTGGCCCGCGCGGCCAAGCTGGTCGTGCCTTCCGAGACGCTCGAGCGGATCGCGCTCGAGACCTGGCAATTGCCGATCGACCGGGTGGTGCAGATCCCCAACGGGATAGGGACTGCCGCCTTCGCACGCCCTGCGCGGGGCAATGCCATTCCGGGCATCCGCAAGGCCGACGGCGATCTGTGGGTCGGCACACTGGCCGGCTTGCGCAAGGTCAAGAACCTGCCCGCGCTGGTGCGCGCCTTCGCCCG
>JBGSPZ010000040.1:0-1863 GCA_041738375.1 Parerythrobacter sp.
CGGCCCCAACGCCATCGCCTGGTCGACCGGCCGCATCCGCATCGGCAGCATGGTGCGCGCCGGGTTCCTGCTCGATGTCGTGGGCGTGTTCCTGATCGTCGGGCTGGTGTGGGCGGTCGCGGGTTTGGTGGGATAATTTCAGTTGCAACCGGTTGCGGCGCGGGCTTTGCAGCGGTATCTGGCGCACCATCATCCGGCCCCGGGCGGAGAAGCGTTGCTGCGGAGGTTAGCGACGGGTGCCACCGGCGGTCTTGCCAGCTCCTGCCTTCCTGGGAGCGTGCAATATGGAAGGCCGCCCGCATGACGGACGCAACCGACGCAGTCACAACCCCGACCCCCCGCCGCAATCCCAAGCCCGAGGCCAAGACGATCAACGGGCGCGAATTGAAGCCCAGCACGCTGATGATGGGCCATGGTTACGACCCGGTCCTGTCCGAAGGCTCGCTGAAGGCTCCGATCTTCCTCACCAGCACCTTCGCGTTCGAGAATTCGGCGGCGGGCAAGCGTCATTTCGAAGGCATCACCGGCAAGCGCCCTGGCGGCGCGGAGGGCCTCGTCTATTCGCGCTTCAACGGGCCGAACCAGGAAATCCTCGAGGATCGACTGTCGATCTGGGACGGGGCGGAGGACGCGCTGAGCTTTTCGAGCGGAATGACCGCGATCACCGTGATGCTGCTGGCCTATTGCAACCAAGGCGACGTGATCGTCCACTCCGGCCCGCTCTACGCGGCGACCGAAGGCTTCATCGCCAAGGTGCTGAGCAAGTATGGCGTGACCTATCTCGACTTCGCCGCCGGGGCGACGCGCGAGGAAATCGACGCGGTGCTTGCCGCCGCGAAGGAGAAGGCCGCACGGCAAGACGGCAAGGTGGCGATGGTCTATCTCGAAAGCCCCGCCAACCCGACCAATGCGCTGGTCGATGTCGAGGCGGTCAAGGCCTCGCGCGATGCGATCCTCGACGCGGACGTCACCCCGATCGCGATCGACAACACCTTCCTCGGCCCGCTGTGGGCGCGCCCGCTCGATCAGGGCGCCGACATCGTGGTCTATTCGCTGACCAAATATGTCGGCGGCCATTCAGACCTCGTCGCGGGCAGCATCGCCGGGGCCAAGCGCTGGATGGACCCTGTGCGCGCGCTCAGGAACACCATGGGCGGCATCGCCGACCCCAACACCGCGTGGATGCTGATGCGCAGCCTCGAGACGGTCGAACTGCGGATGGAGCGTGCGGGCAAGAACGCCGAGAAGGTCTGCGCCTTCCTGCGCGATCATCCCAAGGTCGAGGGGATCGGCTATCTCGGCTTTATCACCGATCCGCGCCAGCAAGACATTTTCGACCGGCATTGCAGCGGCGCGGGCAGCACCTTCTCGCTGTTCGTGAAGGGCGGGGAGGACGCGGCGTTCCGCTTCCTCGACAATCTCAAGATCGCCAAGCTGGCGGTCAGCCTGGGGGGCACCGAAACGCTCGCCAGCTGCCCGGCGGCGATGACGCATCTCTCGGTGCCCGACGAGCGCAAGGCGCAGCTCGGCATCACCCCCAACCTGGTGCGCATCAGCATCGGCATCGAGGACCCGGACGACCTGATCGCCGACTTCGCGCAGGCGCTCGACGCGGTTTGAACGGCAACGGGTGGAATGTGGCATGAATCACCATTCTTTCGTCGCCCCGGACTTGATCCGGGGTCCCGCTGCTTGGTGGCCCGGCGCTTGGCTCCAAGAACAAGCGGGACCCCGGCTCGGGGGCCGGGGTGACGGAGGATGATAGGCATAGGCTTCCTCGCCTGCCCCGGCACGTTGCCCGGGTCGCCGGTCCGCCGGGCCGATGCGTTCGAGCATGACGAGCAGGTCGCGGCGCTGCGGGCG
>JBGSPZ010000043.1:0-4055 GCA_041738375.1 Parerythrobacter sp.
TGACGCTGGGCGAACCCGACAAGGCGCGCAAGGCGCTGGCCGATGCGGTGAAGGCCAATCCCGCCAGCGCGGACCGGCTCAGGGACGAGGCCTCGGCGCTGGGGGTGCCGGGGGCCTGACGCCTGCTATCCCTTGGGCGGCAATTCCGCCTTGGGTTCCAGCACGATCCTGATCTGCTGGAGCGAAAGGAACGCGGCCCAGAAGGCCAGCACGGCGAGCGCGCTCGATCCGAGGACGGCGAAGCCTGCGCCTTTGAGTCCCTGCCAGCCCATGGCAGTGGGCAACAGCGCGAAGGCGAGCCCCATCGGGATCGCGCGGGCGAGAAATGCGGTCCCGGCCCGGTTGGCCGCGACGAGCAGCGATTCGAGGCTCGCCCCGACCAGTTCGATTGCGCCGGCAACCGCGAGGATCACCATGGTCCAGTAGACGACACCGAACTCCTTGCCGGCGATCGTCTCCAGCCCCCAGCGGCCGAACAGAACCGCGACGAGCACCGCGATCGCGCCGCCGATCAGCGACAGGTTCGCCATCCGGCGGGCGATTTCGACCGCATCGTCCTTGGCGTGCACCAGTTCGGGATAAATTGCCTTGGAAACGGTCTGCGCCAGTTGCACCAGCGCCTGTCCCAATTGCGACGCGACCCGGAAGCCGCCGGCAAATGCTTCCCCTCCGATTGCGCCGACCAGCAGGATCATGACCTGCTTGCCCCCTACATTGAGGCTCCCCATCGCATTGGTCGAAAGGACGAAGCGCCACGCATCGGGATGGTGGCGGGGCAGGCGGGTCAGGCTGATCTGCGACAGGTCGACCTTGTCCTTGCGCGCGGCCGCCCACCACAGGGCGAGCGCCACGGCGACTTCGGCTGCCGCCCAGGCGATGATGAACCCGACCACGCTCGGCATGAAGATGACTGCGAGCACCGCCCCGATCGCGCGGACCACCGGTTGCACGGCCTCGGCGAAGGTCGCCTCGGCAAAGCGGAACCGCAGCCGCAGCAACCCGGTGGGGGTCGACCGCATGGCGACCAGCGAGACGATGCAGAACCAGAAGGCGACCCACAGCAATTCATGCGGGAGCGGGAGCCAGAATTGCGCGCTATAGACCAGCCCGCCCGCGAGCAGCGCGCCGAGCACGGTCGACAAAGCGTCGAGCGCGATGGCGAAACCCGTCGCCTCGCCCGGACCCTCGCCATTCGCGCCCCAGCGGGCCACGAACTGCCAGGTCTGGAAATTCGCCAGCCCGGTCACCGTCTGTCCGAGCGCGACGATCAGGGCGAAATAGCCGAAGCTCTCGATCCCGAGCGTGCGCGTTGCCAGCGCGAGATAGACCAGGCTGAGCAGCGCATTGACCGCGCGGCCGCTCAGCAACCAAGCGATGTTTTGCAGCAGGCGTTTCATTGCACGCGCGCGCGGGCTCAGCCCGTCACGCCCTCCTGCTGGTCCGCTGCCAGATGAGGGTGGGTGCCGATTTCGGCCCTGCGTTGTATCTTCGCCGTCACGTCGCGTTTCCTAGAGCAGCTTGCGCAGGGTGCAAGCCTTGTCATCGGGCAGTGCCGTGTGCCGTCCATTGGCGATGCGGATCAATTCCCGTTGCAATGGCTTTGGCTGCGCAGTGCAAGACACCGCAGACACCCGGGCATTCTGGCCGAAATTGCCCACGGTGCGTCGCGCACGGGCAAGTAATCGGACCAATCGACTTGGTGATGTGAGCGTTAACTACTAGAAGCGACAATGCACTGCGGCTGCTTCCAGCCCTTCGGGTCCACCAAGCAAACGGGCGGTTCGGTCGCAGTGCAACCTTTCCGCGAGATTACAGCATCCTGATGATGGCCGAGAAGTCGAGCCCGCCATTGCCTGCCCCGTTGAAGTCTTCGTAAAGCGCAGTCGCGCGCTGGCCCATCGGGACCGCGGCATCGGCGCTTTCCGCCGCTTCCATCGCCAGCCGCAGATCCTTGAGCATCAGCGCGGTCGCAAATCCGCCCTGGTAGTCATTGTCCGCTGGGGTGACCGGCCCGACCCCGGGGACGGGGCAATAGCTGGTCATCGACCAGTTCTGGCCCGAGCTGACCGAGGAAATGTCGAAAAAGGTCTGCGGGTCGAGCCCCAGCTTCTGCGCCATGGCAAAGGCCTCGCAGGTGCCGATCATGTGGATGCCGAGCAGCATGTTGTTGCAGATCTTCGCCGCCTGCCCGTTGCCCGAAGGCCCGGCGTAGATCACTGCCTTGCCCATTGCCTCGAGAACAGGCTTGGCCTTTTCAAATGCTTCTTCTCGTCCTCCGACCATGAAAGTCAGCGTGCCGCCATTCGCCGCTGCGATACCTCCGGAAACAGGAGCATCCACCATCATATATCCAGCTGCGACTGCCGAGGTCTCCACCTTGCGAACGGTGACAACATCGATGGTCGAGCAGTCGATTAGAACCGCCGCAGTGGGTGCAACACCGATCACATCTTTGAAGTAGACGCTGCGCACAATTTCACCATTGGGCAACATGGTAACGACGGCGTCGACCCCTTGCACGGCGTCTTTCGCGGCCATGAAGGTGGCGCAGCCATTGTCCTTGGCGAGGTCGAGCGCATCGGAAGAAAGGTCAAAGGCGTTGACCGCATGCCCCGCCTTGACGAGATTCGCGGCCATCCCGCCGCCCATATTGCCGAGGCCGATAAAGGCGATTTTCATTGTGCGATCCATTCCCTGCCCTTGGCAGTCAATTCGAATGTGGGCTCGTACTCACCGTCCGCCCTTTCGGAAAATGAGAGGTAGCCGTCGCGTTCCAATCGGCTGATGATCGACCGATCCATCCAAAGACGACCTCGATCAAGTTGCAGACCTCTGGCCGTAAGCCGCTCGCGTCCGGCTATTGCTAGGTAAGCGCGAAGATATGCGAGGTTCCGGCTGGTTTCTGAGGATTCGTTTTCAGGCGTATTCTGATGCCACCATGCGAGGTCACCCGCTTCTGCGCGGGGCGTTTCTTCAACCGTGAAGGCGCTGGTATTGTCCCAATCAACTCGTTCAAGCTCGGCTTGAAGTAACTTTAGGGCTTGGCCCTTTCGCATCCTCATTTTACCGCCCCTTCCACTGCCCTTCGCGCTTCTCGATAAAGGCGGCCATGCCTTCGGCCTTGTCCTCGCTCGCGGTGAGGATCTGGAACAGGCGGCGTTCCTGCACGATGCCCTGTTCGAGCGTCATTTCGTAGGCCGAATTGACCATTTCCTTGTTCGCGATCGCGGCCATCGGCGGCATGCTTGCGATCAGCGCGGCGGTCTTCCTCGCTTCGGCCATCAACTCGCCATGCGGCACCACGCGGGCGACGAGATTGCTGCGCTCGGCCTCTTCCGCGCCCATCATTCGGCCGGTCAGGCACATTTCCATCGCCTTCGACTTGCCCACCGCGCGGGTCAGCCGCTGGCTGCCGCCCATGCCGGGGGCAACGCCGAGCTTTATCTCGGGCTGGCCGAACTTCGCATTCTCGCTGGCGATGATGAAATCGGCCATCATCGCGAGCTCACACCCGCCGCCCAGCGCGAAGCCGTTGACCGCCGCGATCCACGGTTTGCGGGTCGTCTTGACGAGGTGGCTGGTCCATTTGGAGAAGAAATCGTCGAGATAGAAATCGGCCGAGGCCTTGTCCGCCATTTCCTTGATATCCGCTCCGGCGGCAAACGCCTTGTCGCCGCTGCCGGTCAGAATGGCGCAGCGCTGGGTGCCATCGGCCTGGTAGGCGGCGAAGGCGTCGATCAGCTCCTCCAGCACCACGCTGGAAAGCGCATTCAAGGCCTGCGGGCGGTTGAGGGTGATGATCGTTACCGCGCCGTGGGTTTCGGTCAGGATGGTTTCGTAGGTCATTGTTCACTCCGTCACCCCAGCGAAAGCTGGGGTCGTTGTCGGTTTCGTCCGACCAGGCGGACAGCGATCCCAGCTTCCGCTGGGATGACGTTCGTCACAGCGGCACCCACTCCTCGCCTTCCGGCAGCGGGGCGAAAATCCGGTCGAGCAGTTCGTCGGTCACGCCCTCGGGCGTTGGCGGGTCCCACTTCGGGTCGTTGGTCTTGTCG